>JAYVWQ010000586.1:0-3792 GCA_043785945.1 Akkermansia sp. | reverse complement strand
CATGACCCGCCGGGCCAGTCAGGTCGCCGGGCTGCGGGCGACCACCACCCCAGTTGCTGACGTAGGCTTTGTCACCCACCAGCACCACGTCGTACGGAGCCACGCCGACATCAAACACGCGGAGCAGTTTTCCCTCGGCGGCGGAGAACTCCGCCAGGCGGTTGGAAAAGTTCAGCGTCACATAAAGTTTCGCGCCGTCGGGCGAGAGCGCGAGGCCGCAGGGAATTTCCTCGCGGCGCTTCGACTCGCGCATCGGAGGCACAAACGGCGGCAGCGCGATGGAGAAGAGTGCGGCGATTTTTCCATCTGAGCCGACGGCAAAAACCTTCACGCTGCCATTCACGTTCGAGAGATAAAGCCGCGTGCCGTCCGGTGAGAATACGAGTCCCGTGAAGCTTGCCTGGCCTTTCTTGTCTGGCTGCAAAATGTTTTCTGACACTGCTTCGGGCTGCGGCTCGTTCGCTTGCTCCGAAGGCAGGGCTACGCGCTGACGAATCTCCCCCGTGCCCGGATCAATCACGACCAGCTCGCTCGTCTTGCCGGAAGTGACGAGCAGTTTCCCGTCGGGACTGAGCGCGAGCACGATGGGCCGAAGGCCGGGCAGGTCCACCTGTTTCCCGCGCGGCGTCACCACCTGATTGACCGGCGTGACGATGCGCCCGCCGCCTGTACGCCCGACTTTTTCATTCGTGGAAGGGAACGGCGAACGCGCGGCCTGCGCCGTGAGGAGGCCCAGCAAAACCAAGCCGGGCGCGATGAACTTCGAGGAGCAAGTGGACATGCAGGAACGGTGGCAAATTGATCTGAGTGGAAACAAGCGAATGTGTGGGAGCGCGGCTCTCCCGAGCCGCAGCAACATTGCTGACTCCGAGCGCGTTGGAAAAATCCACGCCCACTGGCTTTCGCCCGTTGCTGCGCCCGAGGACGGGCGCGCTCCGTAAAAAAAGCGAGGCCGGGTTGCCCCGGCCTCGCTGAATGTTTTTCGGTTTTATCCGAAGCGCGGATTAGTAATCCATGCCGCCCATGCCGCCGCCGCCGCCGTGGTCATGTCCGCCGCCCGCCGGCTTCTTGTCCTTGTCGGGAGCTTCGGTGATCAGGCACTCGGTCGTGAGCAGGAGGCCCGCGATGGAGCTGGCGTTCTGCAGCGCGCTGCGGGTGACCTTCTTCGGGTCCACCACGCCGGCCTTGACGAGGTCCATGTATTCGCCCGTGGCGACATTGTAGCCTTCGTTGCCTTTGCGCTTCTTCACTTCCTGCACGATGACGGAACCTTCCACGCCGCCGTTCATGGCGAGGGCGCGGAGCGGGGCTTCCACGGCGCGCTTGACGATGTCCACGCCGATTTGCTCGTCCACATCGGAGAGCTTGAGGGCGTCGATGGCCGGGATGCAGCGGATGAGCGCCACGCCACCGCCAGGAACAATGCCTTCTTCCACGGCCGCACGGGTCGCGTGCAGCGCGTCTTCGACACGCATCTTCTTTTCCTTCATCTCGGTTTCAGTCGCAGCGCCGACATTGATGACGGCGACGCCACCGGCCAGCTTGGCCAGGCGTTCCTGCAATTTCTCGCGGTCGTAGTCGCTCGTCGTCTCTTCGATCTGACGGCGAATCTGGTTCACGCGGCCCTGGATGTCAGAGCTCTTGCCGCCGCCTTCGACGATGGTGGTGTTTTCCTTGTCCACGACAATGCTCTTGGCGCGGCCGAGGTCGCTCAGCTCGATGCTCTCGATTTTCACACCGAGGTCTTCGCTGATGAACTTGCCACCGGTGAGGATGGCGATGTCTTCGCACATGGCCTTGCGGCGGTCGCCGAAGCCCGGCGCCTTGACGGCGATGACGTTGATCGTGCCGCGGAGCTTGTTGACCACGAGGGTGGCGAGGGCTTCGCCTTCCACGTCTTCCGCAATGATGAGCAGCGGCTTGCCGACCTTGGCGATCTTCTCGAGGATCGGGAGGAGGTCCTTGAGGCTGCTGATCTTCTTCTCGAAGTTCAGCACGTAGGCGTCTTCGATCTTCGCTTCCATCGTCTCGGCGTTCGTGACGAAGTAGGGCGAGAGGTAGCCCTTGTCGAACTGCATGCCTTCCACCACGTCGAGCGTCGTCTCGATGGACTTCGCTTCTTCCACGGTGATGGTGCCGTCCTTGCCGACCTTGTCCATGGCGTCCGCAATGATCTCGCCGATGGTGCTGTCCCAGTTGGCGGAGACGGTCGCGACCTGCTTGATCTCTTCCTTGTCCTTGACCTTCTTGGCGATCTTGGCGAGGTGCTCGACGGCGACGTCAACGGCCTTCTGGATGCCGCGTTGGAGCGAAATCGGATTCGCGCCGCTGGTGACGTGCTTCAGACCTTCGCGATAAATCGCCTCGGCCAACACGGTCGCGGTGGTGGTGCCGTCGCCGGCGATGTCGCTGGTCTTGCTCGCGACTTCGCGGACCATCTGCGCGCCCATGTTTTCAAACGGGCATTCGAGTTCGATTTCCTTGGCGACGGTGACGCCGTCCTTGGTCACGGTCGGGGAGCCGAATTTCTTGTCGAGGACGACGTTGCGGCCTTTCGGGCCGAGCGTCGCTTTCACGGCGCGGGAAAGTTTTTCCACACCGCGCAGGAGGGCCTGGCGGGCGGCTTCGTCAAATACGAGTGTTTTAGCTGCCATAAGTTTTCTTAGATTTATTGGTTAAAGTTTCAGTCGATTAGTCGATCACCGCGAGGATGTCGTCCGAGTTCAGGATCTTGTATTCCTTGCCGTCGAGTTTGATTTCGGTGCCGCCGTATTTGCTCACGAGCACGCGGTCGCCCTTCTTCACTTCAAACGGGACTTTCTTGCCGTTGTCGTCCGTCTTGCCGGTGCCCAGCGCCACGACGATGCTTTCCATCGGCTTTTCCTTGGCGGAGTCAGGAATGATGATGCCGCCCTTTTTCGTTTCTTTCTCTTCGGCCGGTTCCACGAGGATGCGGTCGCCGAGAGGTTTCAGGTTAACTGCCATAGTTTTTCTTTTGTTGCGTTGTTGTTTGTTGCGTAAGCAAGTCCCACCGCACCAGCGGTCGGGAAAATTATTTAACTGGTTGGCCAGTTGATTTTCGGTGCCGTCCAGTCAGCGGGAACGGCGTGTTTGAACTTGATGCCATACTTGCGCTCGATTTGCGCCACGGTCTCTGCGCACTGGCGGCTGAATTCTTTCAAGTCGCCCCCGCACGCACGGTGCATTTTCGCCTGCGCGGCGTATTTGTAATCAAGACCCACGGGATACTTCTTCATTGCTTGGTCTCCTTCACGAGCATTTGTGGCGTAACGATCAGCGGACTTGTGAGGCTCAGACGGCTGTTAATGATCTCGATGTGCTGTCGTTTGTTCGCGTTCGCCAAGTGATTACAATTCCAAGTCAGCAAATACTTGAAATCAAAAAACGATGCGTAAGCCAGGTGCGTCGCATCGCCTTCGAGGCTGGCTGGCATCAATTTGTGGTCGATATAAGTTTGCGCTAGATCCAGCACCAGCGGCTCTTCCGGCAGCATGTTCACGTTGCGGACGAAATCCAGAATCTTGGCCTTGTGCGGATGATTGCCCTGCGACAGCTCCCGCAGAACCGTTTGCGAAAGCCACAACTCGTAGGCGTGCGATTCGTTGTCCCACCAACGCTGTGTGTCCTGGACGTAGTTTAGAATCTCCGGACGCTCATCGAAGTAGTAGCTGGGAATGGTGCTGTCGAGATACACACGCGGGCGTGGACCGCTCCCAACCGCAGACTGCGGCGCGGTCACAAGCAGGTTGGCGGGCGCGGGGGAAATCCGCT
>JAYVWQ010000585.1:0-5002 GCA_043785945.1 Akkermansia sp. | reverse complement strand
GACATGGTCGCGCACCTGACCATGAAATCACCGAAGATGACCGAGCAACCGTTCAAGTTCCGTTATCGCGACGAGCGCGTGCAGGAGACGATCAATCTGATCAACCGCTTTACCCGTGAGGCGGAGGCTCAAGGGGCCAAAGTATTTTTTTCCCATCCGGCCATCCCGGAAGAGGTGCTGGCTCTGAGCGGCGTCGATCTGGAACGCCTTGAGGCGGAACTGGCGGCGAAGTTGATTCCGCCCCGCCTGGATCGAGTCGAGGAACTGGTCTTCCCCCTCGATCAGTTTTTCGACACTTGCTATCATCTGGCCGCGCCCGGTGTGGAGAGGCGCACCCAACTGCTGGCCGCCCGCATGGCCGAGCAGGCCCGAGCGTCGGTGGCGCGCTGAGGCTCCGCTCGGAGCCAAAGCGCCGCGCCACGTTCCAAGCTTGTCACCGTCCGCTGCGTGCCGTACTTGTCTGCCGCTCTGCTCATGGAACCAAAAACACTCGTCATTGTTCCGACTTACAACGAACGCGATAACCTGGCCGCGTTGGTCAAGCGCGTCCTCACCCTGCCCGTGAAAGTCGATCTGCTCATCGTGGATGACAACTCCCCCGACGGCACCGGGCGGATGGCCGACGAGATGCAAAAGGATCACCCCGGCCTGCACGTCCTGCATCGAGCCGAGAAGAACGGCCTGGGCCGCGCCTACATCGCGGGCTTCAAGTGGGCGCTGGAACGCGACTACGAGTTCATCATGGAGATGGACGGCGACTTCTCGCACAACCCGGACGACATTCCCAGTTTCATCCAGGCTGCGGTCGAGCAGAACGCCGACGGCGTGATCGGCTCGCGTTACAGCGGGGGCATCCGCGTGATCAACTGGCCGCTCAAGCGCCTCGTCCTCAGCATGGGCGCGGGCCTCTATGTCCGCCTCATCACCGGCCTGCCGTTGAGCGATCCCACGGGCGGCTACAAGCTCTTCCGCCGCCGCGCCCTCATCGCCCTCGATCTCGATACCGTGCAGTCGAACGGCTACAGCTTTCAAATCGAGCTGTCGCACCGGCTCTGGCGGCAGGGCCTGAAAATCGTCGAGGTGCCCATCATCTTCAAAGATCGCGTGCTCGGCACTTCCAACATGTCGTCCAAAATCGTGCGCGAGGCGCTCGTCATGGTCTGGCGGCTCTGGCTGCAAAACGGATTGCGCCGCTGGCCTCGGGTGAACCGCAGTTGACATACGAGCCGTTCCGACGCTTTTCTCCAACGTGCTTTTTCCGCCTGGCAAAAGATCCAATTATTCCCAGCGCGTCGTCATTACCGGGGCTGGAATTGTCACGGCGCTCGGCACCGGCTGGCAGGAAAACGCCGCGGGCTTTCGAGCCGGCCGCACGGCCTTTCGTCCGGTGACGCTATTCGATGTTTCGCGCCAGCGCGCCAAGACGGCGGCAGAAATTTCCATCGGCGACACACTCCCAAAAACCAAACTTGGATCCCGGCAAATCTCCCGGCTCGACCGCGCCTCGAAGCTGCTTCTGTTCGCCGCGCACGAGGCGTGGCAGCAGTCCGGCTGGACACCGACGGAATTTCTTCCGCAAGTGCTCGGCACCACCAGCGGCGGCATGAGTCTGGGCGAGGCTTATTACCGGCAGGCCACGCAAACGCCTGGCACCCATCGCGGCCAACCCGCGCGCGTCAGCCATTACCAGCCGCAACGGCAGGCCATCGATCTGGCCGAGGCGTTTGAATTTCAAGGCCCCGTCACCATCATCTCCAACGCCTGCGCCTCGGGGGCCAACGCCATAGGGCACGCCTGGCACTTGATTCACAGCGGGCAGGCCGAGCGTGTTTTCACCGGCGGTTATGATGCCATCAGTCATCTCGTATTCGCGGGATTTGATTCCTTGCAGGCGCTCTCCACGACTTCGTGCCGCCCGTTCGACGCGCATCGCGACGGTCTCGCACTGGGCGAAGGTGCAGCCATGCTGGCCCTGGAATCGCTCAACTCCGCCCGGCGGCGCGGCGCGGAAATTCTTGGCGAGATCACCGGCTATGGCGCGGCCACCGACGCGCATCATCTCACGCAGCCCCATCCGCAGGGACTCGCCGCCATCGCCTCCATGACCGCCGCTGCGCAGGCCGCGCAGTTGACGCCGGATCAAATCGGCTACCTCAACGCCCATGGCACCGCCACGCCCCTGAACGACAGCGCCGAGGCCGCCGCCATCAACACTTGGGCGGGTGCGCACGCGGCTCAACTTCCCGTCAGTTCCACCAAGGCCAGCATCGGTCATCTGCTCGGCGCGGCCGGTGCCGTTGAAGCGGTCATCTGCACCATGGCCCTGCGGGAGCAATGGCTGCCCCCGACCACTACCACGGAGACGGTTGATCCCGCGTGCCTGTTCCCGCTCGTGCGCGCACCGCGGGATGCGAAATTTGATCACGCGCTAACCAACTCGTTTGGTTTCGGCGGCGCGAACGCCACTTTGATATTGCGGAGGTGGTCATGAACTCCGTCGAGAATCAGGAGCACATTTTCGTCTGCGGCACCGGCGCGGTCTCGCCCGCTGGTTGGGGAATCAAACCGCTGCTCGAAGCGATGGCCAGCGGGACGCCCCTCCCCACCAAGGAACTCCCCCGCCCCGGCCAGCCGCCGCTGCATGTCCGCGCCGTGCCCGCGCCCCCCGCGCGTCCGCCATGGCTCGCCCATGCGCGACTGCGCCGCACCAGTCCCATCACGCAGTACGCCGTGGCGGCCGCGCTCGAAGCCCTCGGTCCCGACGCCGCGCGCGTGACCGACGGATCGCTCCGCCTCGGCGTGGTCATGTGCGTCATGTCCGGCTGCGTGAATTACTCGCGCCGCTTTTATGATGAAGCCCTCCGCGATCCGGCCACGGCCAGCCCGCTCGTGTTTCCCGAAACGGTTTTTAACGCGCCCGCCAGCCATCTCGCCGCGCTCCTCGGCACCCAGGCCATCAACTACACGCTCGTCGGCGATCCCGGCACGTTCGTGCAGGGACTCGCGCTCGCAGCGGACTGGCTGCTCGGCCAGCAGGTCGATGCGTGCCTCGTCATTGGCGCCGAGGAAATCGACTGGCTGACCGCCTCAGCCTTCCGGCTCTTTCATCGCAACATCATTCTCGCTGAAGGCGCGGGCGCGGTCTGTTTGCGCCGCGCGCCAGCGGAGGAAAACAGCGTGCGCTTGGAAATGATTTCCGACTCGCATCTCTTCACCTCCGCGCATCCACGTGAGGCCGCGACGCGGAAGATGCGCCAGCAACTCCCCCCCGCGCGCCCCAATGCCACGCTGGTCGATGGCTTGCAAAATCTCCCCCGCTACGACGACGCCGAAACCGCCGCCTGGCACGACTGGACCTCACATCGACTCTCGCCCAAGAAAATTCTCGGTGAGGCCCTCGTCGCTGCCACCGCCTGGCAAACGGTTCTCGGCGTCCAAGCCGTTCGCCGGGAGAACGCCCCCGCGCTCATCAGCGTCGTCGGCACCAACCAGCAGGCCATCGGCGCGGTGTTTGGAGTAAACGGTTGAGGAGGGAGATTGAAAGCGGAGCGCAGACGGCGTGGGTCCGGCTTCCAGCCTGAAGGTTGGGGCGGCATCTCTGCCGCCCGTCCAACTTGCGCCACGCGAAGGAGGAAAACCTGAACACGGGCACGGATGCCCCGTGAACCGTCAGGCTGGAAGTCCACACACGGTGATTCGGGCGGTTTCGCGAAAAGTGAGTTTGGATACGGTATTTATTGGGTAGTTTGCGGTTTTTGATTTGGCGACGACCGAAAAGGAATACACCCGAGCCGAAAAAGTTCTGTCAGAAAATGTCAGAAAAAGATGCCGCGAAAGTGCTGGTGGGCGAGGCCAGTTTGATGGGCTGGCGGAAAGTGGGGGGATGGCGTGACGGTGGGAAAGAGTTGAAAGAACAGGCGAATCTGCTCTCATGCCTACGATGATGGATCGTCACTCTCCGCCCACGCGCGCCAGCCTGTTGTCGCGGTTGAAGAACCCGGATGACCATGGCAGTTGGCAGACGTTTTTCGACACCTACGGGAGTTTAATCCATGCCCAGGCAAAAAACGGCGGCTTGACCGACGATGAGACGCAGGAAGTTGTACAGGAGACCATGATCGAGGTTTCAGAACGGATCAAAACTTTCCAATACGACTCGCGCATTGGTTCGTTCAAAGCCTAGCTTTTTCATCTGACACGATGGCGAATGGCTGACCAATTCAGAAAAAGACGGCCAGAAGAAGTGCCTCTCGATTGCGTCACGCTGGAAGATTCTCGAGTAGATACGCCATCAGCCTCCTTCGCCCTGCCCTGGGTGGAACCTGATGGACGATGGGAGGAAGAGTGGCAGCAGGCAATTCTTGTCGCCGCTGTGCAGCGCCTCCGACCTCAAATGACGCTGAAAAACTTCCAAGTGATTGACCTGATCTTCACCAAACAGTGGCCGGTGGTCAGGGTTAGCGACACCCTGAAGATGAACCGGGCACGCGTCCATCTTCTCAAATTCCGAGCACTACGACTGCTCAGGAAAGAACTCGCTCGCCTCGAAAAAGGGATTATTTGAAGCAGGAGGTTTGGAAATCGAGGAGGCGTTCAAACTTCGACGACTATCCTTGACCATCTTTCCTTCCGGCTTAGTCAACATGCAGACCTCACTCAAATCCATGAATTCATTGAAGAAAACGCACGGTTCCACTCCTTGGTAAAAATGATTTCACTTTTTTGAAAGATTCAGCCTGCTCAGTCCGTATTACTTATGTGGACACGAATTTTTTTGCAGCAGCCAAAACGAGGTCGTAATTCTTAAAAAATATGCCAAGCTCCAGTTCCAGCAGTGTGCCCCCCGCTTCATCCAGCAGTTCTAGTTCCGTGCCGCCGCCCGGATCTTCTTCTTCCAGTAGCAGTAGCCTGCCCCGGACGACCACTCCGCCGCCCACCACCACGCAGTGTCCTGATCCCGCGTCTTGTCCCGATACGTGCGTGGAAGAGGAACAATTTTCGG
>JAYVWQ010000584.1:0-3648 GCA_043785945.1 Akkermansia sp. | reverse complement strand
GTGCAGGGGATCACGACCATCACGTCGAAGGGATTGCTGCCGCTGGCGAACGGGACGTTCATGCTCTTGGTCCCGTGCGTTTTTACGTTCGGGGCTAGGCGCAATCCGCCCGGCAGCTCGTCCTTGATGAGTTGGTGCGCGTAGTTGGTCAGCACCACATGCACCTCGTGCTGCGTGGTGTCGATGCAGTCGAGCAGGCGCTGCGTGTAAATGACGCCGCTGGCCCCGGTGATGGCGATGATGATCCTCAAGCGCGGTGATCATGCGGGGAAACAAGAGCGGCTCCAAGCCATGATTCAGTGGAGCGCCGGTCTCCAAGGTAGGGCGCGTCGCTCCGCGCGCGCCGCCGGATCGGAGAAACATGTCTTGCTGACCAAAAGCTGAGTCGGCACGAACCGCCAACTCTCTTCCGCCTTATCACACCTCGCCCCGGCGCGCGCGGAGCGACGCGCCCTACCAGCAACGGTCGGGATGCGCCTGCTCAATCTGCGAACAGTTCTTCGTGGGAAAGTTTGCGGCCGGTGCGGGCGTCGAGAATGGTTGCGCCCAGGCCCTGCGGCGGCGCGGCAGCGAGCTTCTGGAAGAAGTTGGGGAAGGTCTTCTTCACACAGGCCGGGTGGCGCAGCTTGATGCCCGGCACTTTCAAGCCCAGCACCGCAAAACACATGGCCATGCGGTGGTCGTCGTAGGTTTCGATTTCCGCGCCGTGGAGGTGTGAGGGAAAAACTTCCAGCGTGTCGCCCGTCTCGATGACTTTTGCGCCGCACTTGGTCAGCTCCGTGCGCAACGCGACGACGCGCTCGCATTCCTGAAGGCGGAGACGGCCCAAATCAAAAAACTTACATGGTTCAACAGCAAAAGGGGTCATCACAATGGCTGTCATGATGCTGTCACCAAGTTGGATGACTCCACTATCTAGCTGGCCTCCGCGTGAGAGAACAGAGGGTAATGGCAACGCACTGACAAACTGCGAATCAACCTGCCAACTTGAAACTGGCCAGTCAGCAACAGTCACGGGCCAACTTTCTCGATTTCCAAACAATTCACCCACCGCAACAAAATAACTCCCGCTCGACGCATCCGGCTCGATTTGAAATTGTCCGCCACTCTTTGGAAACACCTTCACCATCTCCGTCGTCATTGCGACGTAGGGCGACTCCTCGGCGTTCTCGCCCACGACCTCGATTTGCCAGCCGCCGCGCTCGGCGCAGAGCAGCAGCGCGCTAGCGAACTGCGAACTGGCCTCGATGCTGACGCGGCATTTCCCGGCGCGCGGGCCGGCGCCGTGGATGACGCCGGGCAGCTTGTCGTTCGGCGAATCCACGCGGTAGCCCAGTTCGCGCAGCGCACTGAACAGCGCGGCCTGCGGGCGCTCGTGCATCCGGGGCACACCGCTCAGGCGATAAACGCCGCGCCCAAGACAAACCATCGCCGACAAAAAGCGCGCGGCCGTGCCCGCGTTGCCCACGAACAACTCCAGCGGCTGCTCCGCCGTGCCCGCTTGGGGAATCTCCCCGCCGCGACCGCGCACGGTAATGGTGCGGTTGCAAAACTCGTTCGCATCCAGTTCCACGCGCACCTCGAAGCCGAGGCGTTGCAGGCCATCGACCATCACTTGCGTGTCCTCGCTCCAGAGCGCGCCGTCGAGCCGCACCTCGCCAGCGGCCAGCGCGGCGAGCACGAGCGCACGGTTCGTGATGCTCTTGGAACCGGGCACGGTGATCTCCGCCTGCACGGGCGCGGCGAGAGGGATGATTTCGATGAGGTCGGGAAGCGCCATGAACTATTCCGGGGAAGATGAGGCGGTCAGCGCGCCCCAGGCATCGCGCCGCTGTTTGGCCGTTTGGTAAAAATTTTCCAAGGCCGTCGCGTCGCCTGCGGCAATAGCGTTTTGGAGTTTTTGCAACTCGCCGATGAACTCGCCGATCGCGCCGGCCAGTGGTTCGCGATTGGCCAGGGCGATGTCGCGCCACATTTCCGGCGAGCCGGAGGCGATGCGCGAGGTGTCGCGGAAACCGGTGGCGCAGAGCTGCGGCTGCTCCGGCGGTTGAGCCGGGCTGAGAACGTAGTTCGCCAAGCCCGCCGCGAGGACGTGCGGCAAATGGCTGCTGCGGGCCACCAGTTCATCGTGCAGGAGGGGCGTCATGTGCAGGACGCGCGTGCCCAGTGCGCGCCAGAATTCGTCGAGCTGCGAAAGGGCGGTGGCGTTCGATTGCGCGGTGGGAGTGAGGATGCAAACGGCTTGCTCGAACAACTCTGCCCGCGCCGCGCCCACGCCCATCTTCTCGCCGCCCGCCATGGGATGCCCGCCGATGAAATGGGCGCCCGCGCGATGGACGAGAGATTCCAATTCCGCGACCACGAGAGCCTTCACGCTGCCCACGTCGCTGACGATGGCACCGGGTTTCAGGTGAGGCACGAGGCGCTCGGTCAGGCCGAGCATCTGGGCCAGCGGCGGGCAGAGCAGGACCAGGTCGGCGTCGCGCACGGCGGCGGCCAGATCGGTGGTGGCAAAGTTTTTCAGCCCGGCCTGCTCACATTCGGCGAGGGAGTTTTCGCGGCGGACGTAGCCGCACAAGGTGCCGGTCAGCTTGCGATCACGAATGGCCAGCCCGAGCGAACCGCCGAGCAATCCAACTCCCACGAGGGCTATTTTCCGAAACGACACGGGGTGATGATATGGGACCACGCGCGGCGGAGGAAAGAAGGGAGTGCGCGGCGGGGATAAGGAGTTGGTGCAATCACCAACCGTTCACCTGTCACTTCTTCAACCCGCGCACAAAACGATCCAGCCGGTCCAGACCCTTCTCGATGTTGGCGAGGCCGGTGGCGTAGCTGATGCGCAGATAGTCATCCGCGCCGAACGCGATGCCGGGGACGGCGGCGACCTTTTCCTCCTCCAGCAATCGCGCGCAGAAGTCGGCGGACTTGAGGCCCGTCTGCGAGATGTTCGGGAAGAGATAGAACGCGCCCTGCGAATTCACGCAGGTGATTCCTGGAATTGAATTCAGCTTTTGGTGCGCATACTTGCGGCGCTTGTCGTACTCCGGGAGCCAGCTCTTAAGATGTTCCTGCGAGCCGTTCAGCGCAGCGACCGCACCCTTCTGCGCGAAGCTCGTCGGGTTGCTCGTGCTGTGGGATTGGATAGCGTCGATGGCCTTGGCAATCGGCTCGGGCGCAGCGAGGAAACCCAGCCGCCAGCCGGTCATGCTCCACGCCTTGGCGAAGCCATGCACCACGATGGTGTGGGCGTAATGGGCCGGCGAGAAGCTGGCCACGCTCTGGTGCTTCGCTCCGTCGTAAAGCAGGTGCTCGTAAATTTCGTCGCTCATGATGAGCACGCCCTTTTCCACGCAGACGTCGCCCAGCGCCTTCACTTCCGCCGGGGTGTAAACCGTGCCAGTCGGATTGCTCGGCGAATTGAGGATGAAGAGCCGCGTGTTCGGTGTGATGGCCGTGCGCAGTTGTTCCGGCGTGACCTTGAACTCCGTCCGGTCGCTGGTCTCGAGGATGACCGGCTTCGCGCCCGCCAGCTTGACCATCTCCGGATAGCTCAACCAATACGGCGCGGGGATGATGACCTCGTCGCCCTCCTCGCAGGTCGCGAGGATGACGTTGTAGCAGGAGTGCTTGCCGCCGCAGGAGACG
>JAYVWQ010000583.1:0-2751 GCA_043785945.1 Akkermansia sp. | reverse complement strand
CTTGAGCTGCTCGGCGGGCGCGGCGTTGGAGCCGGAGGAATCGGTCACGTAGAGCCGGCCGCGATCGTCGAAGCTCCCGCTGACGGGGCGCTGGACGAGGTTCGTGGTGGCGATGCGTTCGACGATGAAGCCGGCGGGCACGGTGAACTTGCGGCCCTCGATGGTGAACTCGGCCGCAGACAGCGAGTGCTCCGGAAGTCCCGCCAAGGCGGCAGCAAGGGCAATGGACAGAAGGCGGGTTTTCATGAAGGCAAGTCTTGGAACTGCGCTGACAAGAATCCGGCTGCCCTACGCTTTCAACCCTCAAACAAGGTGGGCTGCCCAACGTCGTCTTCCCAGTCGTCGCTGATAAGACCGTCGCCTACGGCTTGCTCTCCACCCGATCATGCTGACGACCTGGACGAAACCGGGGAAAATGGGCGCGTTCCTCGTCCGTGAGCGGGCGCGACCAGCGGTTCTTGTCGGCCACCAGTTCGCGCAGCTATTCGCGTTTGGTTCGCGGCGTCATGCCCTCGGAGCGCCGGTCTCGGCCCGGTGTGCTGTTCAGACCTCGCTTCGCGCCGGGTCGGAGACCGGCGCTCCAAACGTGATGTTCTCTTCTCAACCACCAGATGCCTTCTGAGCCTTTTGAGCAATCGCTGGAAAAAGTGCAAACACCACAGTGTCAAAACTTCGATCAGCTTTGAACTCTGCGTCATCTGATTCCATTTTGCGCCGTATCTCGTCTCGCCGAAGTGTCCACTTACCTTTGGTGTCTTCGTTCAACAATTGCTGTTCCCTACCAAATGCCTTGCAGCCGCGGCCGAAATACCACAACAGCGGCTTGTGATGGTCGAAGGCATGGTGGGCGACGGAAATCAATTTGGGATACTTGAATCCCACCGGTTTGGCTTCCTCCAAGCTGAACAGATACAGCAGGAGTCTTTTGAGTTTGTAATCGAATTCTGGCAGACGCAGGCCGACTCCCGCGCTCAGTTCACTGATTTGCTTCCACTCCGCTACTCGTTCCTCATAGCCGGTGGACTCATCCAAGGATTTAATACAGAAGTCACGAATCCTAACCTTGAGTTGCTGATGCAACTTCTGAGGTGCATCGCGGCGAGCTTGCTGCACGTCAAAATACCAAGCCCTTTGGTGTGCTGTATCCAAATTCAGCTCGTCGAAACCGACGATCTTTTGTTGCCACTCTTCCAGTATTCCGCGCTCTGAAACCGTGGGTTGAACCCAAATGCAGTTTGTAAAAAATCGATGCGCTTCCTCCGATTGCTTTGCTGTCTCTCGGGAGACAACGAAGGCATTCAAGTTGTTGTAGTAGAAAACGTCCTCAAGCGTCATCAACCGGTGTTCCAAGGGAAAATCCATGAATATCCAAAACAGAAGCCCGCCTTCCTGGCGGTAAAAGTCTCTGCGTTCGACAATCACATCCAGAAAAGTCGTGGAAAGCTGAACCTCGAAAGCAACACGAATGTCCTTGAACACGGCTTGAACATCCGGTTTGCGCCACGCCTTCCGGTCCTTTGCTTTCCACGTCTCCTCTGGTTCCACTTTCTGAAACCTTGGGTCTGCCTGAAGACTCGAAACCAGCCACTCCTTCATGGCGCGATGAGCTTCACTCTCCTTTGCGCCGTTGTATTTAATGGCCAGGATTTCTTTCTGAGAAAGTGTTCCGCGCGTCTTTGCGGTGCAACGACCGTCTTCCAAGGTGTGCCTGAAATGCGCTCCAACAACGATTGGCGCGATTAGCTTCACAGGCACCCCGCAATACCAACAGCGGTAAACCGGTTTATCGTGCAGCAGTCCCTCACCGATGCTTGCGCGCAGAAGATTAAACTGCTCCTTGTCGGTCCCAATCGCCTCACGCGCAGTTAGGAACTGGCTCGTGCGACAGTCCATGACCTCGTCAACTTCAAGCTTCTCAGCAACCACAATCCGCTCGCGATTGTATGTCTGCTGATTCATTGCTTGCTTCGGAGACCGGCGCTCCGCCGGCTACGCCTTCGCCACCAACTGCCTCAACACATACGGCAGGATGCCGCCGTGCTGGTAGTAGTCGATCTCGATGGGGGTATCGATGCGGCAGGCGACGGCGATGTTCTCCACGCTGCCGTCTTTGCGCGTGATCTTGAGCGTGAGGTCTTGCTGGGGCTTGAGGTTCGCGTCGAGGCCCACGATGTCGTAGGTCTCGGTGCCGACTAGCTCCAAGGTCTGCGCGGTGGTGCCTTCCTTGAATTGCAACGGGAGCACGCCCATGCCGACAAGGTTGCTGCGATGGATGCGCTCGAAGGTCTGCGCGACGACGACTTTCACGCCGAGCAGGCTCGTGCCTTTCGCGGCCCAGTCGCGGCTCGAGCCGGTGCCGTATTCCTGTCCGGCCAGGATGATGAGTGGTGTGCCCTTCGCCTGATACGCGATGGACGCGTCGTAGATGGACATTTTCGTTCCGGGGAGCGCGGGCGTCCCGCCTGCCGCAGTCGGCGTCGCGCCGACTGCACCCGTTGAACTGACCAACGGAGCGGAAGGCGTCCCAGCTGCCGCAGCACCCGAGACGGGCGCGCTCCCCCAGAAAATGGTGTTGCCGCCTTCCTCGCCGCCAAGCATCAGGTTCTTGATGCGGACGTTGGCGAAGGTGCCGCGGGTCATGATGCGGTCGTTGCCGCGACGCGAGCCGTAGCTGTTGAAGTCCGCCAACTCGACGCCGTTGTCGCCGAGGAATTTTCCGGCGGGCGAACTCTTCTTGATCGCGCCGGCGGG
>JAYVWQ010000582.1:0-6713 GCA_043785945.1 Akkermansia sp. | reverse complement strand
TGCGCGTGGACTACGAGGCGGAGACGGATCAGGCGACGATTGTGAACCTGACGAATCACGCTTACTGGAATCTGGCGGGCGGCGGGAGCTGTCTGGACAACGTGCTGTGGATTCCGGCGAGCCGCTACACTCCGTCGGATGCGGATTTGATTCCCACCGGCGAGATTGCGCCGCTCCAGGGCACGCCCATGGATTTCCAGCAGCCGACGCGGATTGGCGAGCGTTTCCCGCAACTGAATCCGAAGCTGAACGGCTACGATCACAATTACCTACTGGGCGAAGGCCGCACGATGAAGATGGCGGCGCGGCTGACGGAACCGAAAAGCGGGCGCGTGCTGGAAGTACGGACGACGCAGCCGGCGGTGCAGCTCTACACGGGGAATCATTTGAAGAACACCGCGGTGTGTTTGGAGACGCAGCATTATCCCGACGCCATTCATCACACGAATTTTCCGTCCATCGTGGTCCGGCCGGGGCAGCCGCTGCGGGAGACGACGCTGTTCACCTTCCTGGTGAAGTAATTTCCAATGAAATCAGCACTTGAGGAACCCCTCTCCGTTCTCATGCCGCGATGGATTCGCGCCGCGCGCATCGTCGCGCTTTGTTTCATCGCCTGTTGTGGAGCGTTCACCGCGCGCGCCTTCACGGCGGCGGATGCGGACGCGATTTTTGATGCGCACACCCAGGCGTTTTACCGCGTCACGAACGGCGTGGCGTGGCACGCGAAAACGACGGACGGCGGCAAGGCGGATTATTGGATGCAGGCGGAGATGCTGGAGATGGTGCTGGATGCGTACGAGCGGACGAAAAACCCACAGCAGCTCGTGATGTTCACCAATCTCTTCCGCGGCTTCCTCGCCAATCACGGACGGACTTGGGAGCGCAACGCGTTCAACGATGACCTCATGTGGATGGTCATTGCCTGCACGCGGGCGCATCAGCTCACGGGCAACGCCGAGTTCCGCGACGTGGCGCGGACGAACTTCGACCTCTGCTTTGCGCGCGCCACATCCACAAACCTCGGCGGCGGCCTGTGGTGGAAAACGGACAATCGCTCGAAAAACGCCTGCGTGAACGGACCCGGTGCCATCGCGGCTTTTCTCCTCGGCCGGGCGACGGGCGACGCCGCCTACTTCACGAAGTCCACGAACCTGTTTCTCTGGTTGCGTTCCACGTTGTTCGATCCGACGACGGGCAAAGTTTACGACAACATCAGCACCAACGGACGCATCGCGCGCTTCTCGCTGACTTACAATCAAGGCACCTTCGTGGGCGCGGCGAATTTGCTCGGCTACACGAACGAGGCGCGGCTGGCGGCGCTCTACACGATGAACCAGATGTGCCGCGACGGGTATCTGCCGCCGGGCGGCGAGAACGGCGACGGCGGCGGATTCAATGGGATTGGCGTGCGCTGGATTGCGCGCTTCATGCGCGAACGCGGTGAGCAGGCGACGTTCGAGCCGTGGTTGCAGAAGAACGCCGAGGCCGCGTGGCAGGCGCGTCGCGCGTCGGACAATCTCTCGTGGTGCCGCTGGCCGCAGCCGACGCCGGAAGGCAAAAGAGCTTCGTGGGGTTGCAGCAGCGCGGTGGTGATGTTGCAGGTGGCACGCCCGACGGAGACGGACCAAGCGGAAAACTCCAAATGAATCCTCCGAGAGGGATCAACGAAAGATGTCTCACAGCGCCGCTTTGATCCTCACCATCAAATCCTCGTAACGATCCACGGCGGGGAAATGCGGGAACTGCTTTTTGATGTTCTCAGGCGCGTGAAACAAAAAGCCCGCGTCCGCCTCGGCCAGCATGGCGATGTCGTTGAAGGAATCGCCGGCAGCGACCACGCGATAGTTCAGCAGCTTGAGTGCGGCCACGGCCTTCTGCTTTTGCTCGGGCGTGCGCAGCTTGTAGTTCACGATGCGGCCTGCGGCGTCCACTTCCAGCCGGTGGCAGAGAATGGTGGGCCAGCCGAGTTGCTGCATGAGCGGTTGGGCGAACTCCTCGAAGGTGTCAGAGAGAATGATCACTTGAGTGCGGGCGCGCAGTTCGTCGAGAAATGCCTTCGCGCCGTCGAGCGGACTGAGGGTGCCGATGACCTGCTGGATGTCGGCGAGCTTGAGTTTGTGCTCGTCGAGAATCTTCAGACGCCCCTGCATGAGCACGTCGTAGTCGGGGATGTCGCGAGTGGTGAGGCGCAGTTCCTTGAGGCCAGTTTTCTCGGCGAAGGCGATCCAGATTTCCGGCACGAGCACGCCTTCCAGGTCCAAAGTGACAATAGATTGTTTCACAGGGCGCGGAGGATAAGCGCAGGGCCGCGCCGAGGCGGAGAAAAAATTTCAAACTTCGCGGCGCTCCGAACCGGAGCCAGCTCCGCGCCTTACTTCATGGCGGCAAAGACGTGATGCACGTCTTCGTGGTCATCGAGGGTCTGGAGAAAGTGGGACACCTGTTCGCGCGCGGCCGCATCCAGCTCGGGGAAGTTCTTGGCCAGGTAGCGGATTTCAGAGGCGATGATATTCCAGCCCGCCGCCTTCAACGCCTTGGCGACGTGATCGAGTTCCTTAATCTCGGTGAGGAAGCGCGCGCCCTTCTGGCCTGCCGGCACTTCTTCGGCTTCGAGCGCTTCGACCTCTTGCGCGCCAGCCTCGATGGCGTCGGTATCCGCATCGCGGTTCGCATCGGTGTGGGTGGCCTCGACGACGCCGAGATGATTGAAGAAAAAGGCCACGCTGCCGGGCTGGCCGAGCGTGCCGGCCAGGAAGAGGCGGCGGATTTCCGGCGCGGTGCGATTGCGGTTGTCGGTCAGGCACTCGACGATGATCGGCACCTTGTGCGGCGCGAAACCCTCGTAGGTGACGAGTTCGTAAATCACCTTCTCGTCGTCCAGGCCCGCGCCCTTTTTGATGGCGCGTTCGATGGTGTCGCGAAAGACGCTGGACCGCTTGGCCTTCTCGACGGCGGCGGCAAGCCGCGCGTTCAGGTCCGGGTCAGGCCCGCCCAGCTTGGCTGCGACCATGATTTCGCGGACCAGCTTGACGACCATCTGACCTTTTTTCTGCGCGTTCGCTTCGCGCCCGGCTTGTTTCCATTGTGCGCCCATAGATGGATGAAGTGTGTGGGAAGGGAAAACAGATTCCAACCGGGAACATGCCTTCCGCGCCCGGTTTATTTCCTCAGCCGGTAAAACTTGCGGGCCGCATTGAGGTCGATGGTCGCGGGCACGTTTGTGTCGCTCACGGGAGTCCACGGCCCGGTCACGTCATCGGCCTGTTCGAGCAGGAAGCCGCTGACCGTCCAGTCGAGCGCCCATTGGTTGCCGAACTTGGTGGTAAAAATCCGCGGCGTGGTGGCCGGGATGCCCGTCAGTGAGAAATCAAAGCTGATGTCGGAACTGGTCAGATCAAACTGATGCATCTCCACGGTCACGAGGTTGGTCCCGGGCACCAACAGGCTGGCGCTGAACGTTGCCGTGTCGATGGTGTTGTCCGGCGGAGCCGATCCCTGGGCATTGGCGAAGGTCGTAAAAGTGATGGCTGTCGGCGAAGCCGGCATGGTCGGGCTGCGAAACACTTCTGTGCCGTTCAGATAAACCACCGCCCCATCGTCGCGCAGCATCCATAGGGACAGATTGGCGAAGGCCGACGGGTCGGCAACGGTGAAGGCGCGGCGGAAGTAGAAAGTGGTGATGCTGTTGACGGCGCTCGCACTGTTGGTGCGGCGAATGCGGGTGACCTCATCACCATCGCCAAAGCCGAGTTGCGCCACGCCGTTCGACCAGAAGGCGCTTTCGATGAAATTGGTCCCGCGCCAGGCCGTGCCCTGATCGCTGCCATCATCGAGGTAGCGCCAGGAGGCACCGCTGGCGATCAGCGTCGCCGGCGCATTGGTCTGCTGCCCCGCCAAGGCATAGGCCGCGCGCCCGCCCGTCACTTCACCACCGCTGGAATTTTTCAGCGCCACCCGCCAGGTCGTGGCTCCGCCCAGCGCCGCCGGGTTGCCGAAAATATTCTTCACCGTTTCGCCCGCCGTGAAGGTCAGCGTGCCGCTGGCCACGGTGCTCTGCGGCGTTTCGATCGCGTAGTCCACCGTCACAGTGTTGGTGGTGAAGGAACTCAGGCGCACCGGAATGCCGTTGGTCAAATCCGCCACCGAGAGTTGCAGGCTCCACAAGCCCAGCCCCACGCCGACTGGGGCACTGGGGGGCGTGGTCATGAAGCCCGCGAGCTTGGAACCGTCCGCCGCCGGATTCCACACCGTGTTCAGGGGATGGTTGGTGTTCGGCGCAGTGACGTAGTTGTTCCGCAAGTCCATGGCGGCCACGCGATAATTCCAAGTGTCGTCCCAGACGCGGCCGAAGATGTCGCGGTAGTTGTGCAGGATGAACGAGTTCGTGACGGTGAGGAAACCGGTCTTCAATCCCAGCCCCGTGGTGCCGGGATAGTTGTCCCCGAAGCGGGCCCCGATGGAGTTGGCGAGGCTCAGCATGTTGCTGGCATAGACGAGCGGGCTGTTCGCGCCCGTGCTCCAGCCGCACTCGAGGCCCTGGCCGCAATTCATGAGCACCGAGTCATAGGTCCACGTCTGACGCCCGCCGCCCGACCACGCGTTGGCTTCATGCAACGCGGATTCGACCCAGCAGTTGCTCACCACCACCGTGCCCGCGCCACCTGATCCCGAGTCAATGGCGTCATCCTTGGCGAATCCAAAGAGGCTGTTCAGCAGGATGTGCGTGCCGGTGGTGAAATAAATTCCGTCATAGTCGGCGTCGGCAATGGTCGCGTTGTACACCCCGTCCACGGAGGGAAATTCGATCACGGCGGAGTGATTGATGATGAGGGTGCCCCCGACGTATTCGCCGCCTGTGATGGCCCGCTGCCAGAGGCAATGGTCGAGCGTGAGATCCGAGTTGAAGCCGTTGCCAATCTGCCCGGCCTGGTTGACGAGGAAACAGTTCGTCAGGCGCGCGACGGAATTGGAGTGCAACATGAGCAGGGCCTGCGCGCTCTTGTGCGTGGAAGCGTAGCTCGGCCAGCCGAAGTTCGCCGCCGCGCCTGAGCCGGTCATGATCGCGCCATTGGCGATGAGCTGCGCACCGGGAGTGCGCATGACGAAGCCGCCCCAGGCCCCGGCATGAACTTCCGGGGCCACGCGATTGGTGGGCGTGAAAACCACCGGGCGCTCGGTGGTGCCGTTGATCAGGATGGTGCCGCTGTTCGTGATGTTCATGGCCGGATTGAGGCGCACGACCGTCCCTTCCTGAATGGTCAAAGTTGACCCCGCCGGCACAGTCAGATTTCCGATCACATGAATGCGCGCGTTGGTTGTCCAGGTCGTGGCGCCAGCCAGCGTGCCGAACACCGTCGTCCAGGCCGTGGCGGCGTCGATGTTGATCAGCTTGTTCGTCTGGAGCGCCGACAACTGGGCGTTGTAATGAACCAAAGCGTTGTTCGTCGCCGGTGGCAGGAAGCCGTGCCCGTGCCCGCGCAAGAGACGAAAGGCGCTGCCCTCAAAGCCCGGCGCTGACACCCAGCCGTTGACGCGCCGCTCGTTGTCCAGCCCGTCGGCCACGCGCGCGATGACGGGAATTTCCAAGCCGGCAGGATAATCCTGCGGGGTGATGATTTGCAGCCGCGCGCCCGCCACTTCCGCCGCCGTGGAAGGAATGGGCGGCAATGGCACCCACTCGATCAGTCCCCGTTCGGGGTCGCCACGCCGGGTCGATTGCACGATGAAGCGGACCAGCGCATTGGAAACTGCCAGCGGGGATGCTCCACCTGATACTCACTGGTCCGGTCCCCGCGCGCGGTGTAGCCCCAGTAATGTTCGGTGATGAATTCCTCTTCCGAGCCGGCGGCCATTTCCTGGCTTTCGCCGGTGGCGCTGAGGCGCACTCTTTCCCAGCGTTGCGAACGTCGCCACGAGTATTCCACGCGCCGGTTGGGGCCGGATTGTTCGATGACATGGCGCATGGGCAGGGCGCGGTACGGCTCGCCGTAAAACGTGCGGGCCACAAAGGCGATGAGGTGGCGCGGCACCAGTTCACTCACGAAGACCACCCCGCGCCGCCATTCCCCAGCCACTTGACGCCGCACGTAGAAGCGGAGGTTCACCTCCTCAAAGTCCCGGTGATGCGGGAGGGAAAAGCCCAGCACGCGCGAGTTGAGAAAACGAAATCCGACCACGCTCACGAAAGTCTGGCCGTGGTGGAAATCCAGTTCCGTGCCGCGCGGCACGAGCGGACGCAGCACCGCCGGATCAATCGCGTAATTCAGCATCGCGAGCTGACGCCACTCGGCGGTGAGGAAGGTTTTGGGCCGCTGGACCGGGGCCGGTGCGAGTGGGGAATCGGTCTTCACTCCCAGTACATGTAGAGCGTCACGAGTTGCGCGCCGTTGCGGCGGAGCACGGCGTGGAAGGTGCGCTTCACCGCGTCGATCTGGCAGTCCACCGTCACCTCGAAGGTCGTGCTGGTCACGCCAAAGAGTTTCTGAAAGAGGGGCGCAATCTGTGGCACGCCGATGGCGTTGGCGGCCGCGGCGGGATTGGGGAAGGGCATGTCGTCTTCGTTGCCCTCCGTGCCATCTCCGCCGGCCCGCGCCGTGACGATGGCCTGGGCCATGTTCCCGTCCACCTCGGGGATGAGCTGGAGCACGGTGGCGGAAGCCGTGTTGATGTTAATGAGGCGTCCCGAGATGGCGGTGAACAAATCGACCATGCCC
>JAYVWQ010000581.1:0-8267 GCA_043785945.1 Akkermansia sp. | reverse complement strand
GGCCGTGATCGCCGCGATGAGAGGGCGCTGGCCCGCTTCGACCAAGTCCCGACCGCCTTGGGAAGCCGGCGGGTTGCCCAAGATGTGCAGGGTGCGGCTGTCGGCATTGGTCGTTTCGCGCACGATCAGACCGGCCTTGGAGATGATGTCCACTCCGGAGCGGGTCAGGCTGTCCACGCGGGCATGGACATCAAAATTACCCGAGAGCGCGGCCAGAGTCAGGTGCCCTGAATCGGACGCGGTCCAGATGTCTGTGCCGCCGGCGACGACGGAGATTTCCCCGTTAGTGCTGGTGAAGCTCGATCCGGCCGCCGCCGGTCCGCCCACGTCGCTGTGGTGGAAGAATCTTTGCACCGACCCAGCCGCGCTGCTGCTGGCGACGTTGGCGTTGACCGCGCGGTCCACGATGTCGAAGGCATCGACCGTGAAGGCACCGACGATGGGGCTTTCCAAGGTGAGCAGGACGGTGCTCGGATCGGAGGCGCGGACCACGGCCCCGACGACTTGAGGGCTGCCGCCGTTGACACTGTAGTTGCCCGGCTCACCGGCCGTGGGCGGGTCCACCGGCTCCGTGTAGCGAACACCAATGGTGTATCCATCCAAGCTGCTCGCGCTGACCAAAAGCGGCGGGTCAAAATCTTGGGCGATATGGAGCAGCGTCTCGAAGACCGCGTTGGTCGCCGGCAGGTTGACCAGCAACCGATAGGTCGCGCCATCATCCGAGAGCGGCACGTAGAAGGACAAGGCGGTGGCGGTGGCTCCGGGGATATTGGTGAACGTGCCCGTAAAGTTGTTGGACCGCTGCCACTGGTAGCTGACAAACGGGGTGGCCGACGGAGGCAACACCGTGGCGACAAGCGCCAGGCTGAGGAAGGCGTTTTCGTTCGTGGTCAACTCCGCCGGCGGAGCCGAGGAGATATTGAGCCGGTTGACGTTCGGATCGCCGGGAGCTTTGAAGAACCCACCGGTCAGATTTTCACCCACCACGGCCAAGGCGGGCAAGGCCACGTACGGCAGCCCGGTGCCAGGATCGATGGACCGCATGACGACTTGGAGGTAGTCACCGCCGCCACCTTCCTTGAGCAGACCCTCCAAGTAGTAGGCCGTGCCATTGGTCAGCGAGAAGATGGCGGAGGCGTTGGCTCCGACCCGACCCAAGCCCGTCCCAGCCACATAAGCACTCGGGATCGTCCCGACCGCAACCGGGTTGGCCCCGTCGTTACGGGCAATCATCACGCGGTCACCGGTGGTCGGACCGTTCGTGTTCATGAACAACTGGCTGCCGTCATCCGAGCGGATGAAGAACTGGTAGAGACCGTTGCTCGGAGGCAGGAAGTAGCCGGAGACCCGCGCCCCGTAAAAGTCCAAGCCGGATTGAGCGCCGAACTGGCCGGCCCCGAAGTTGTTTGTGTAGTAGGAGACGTCCGGGAGGTTGTTGATGAACTTCGGATCGTTTTGGAGATTGGCCACCAGTGATCCCGCGATGTTGGTGAAGAGTTCCACATACACGCCCCCGAAACCGCCGTAGCCCCACGAGCTGAAGTTCATGGTCGAATTGGCGGCGATGCTGTTGCCGGCCTGGGAGGCGTCGCGCACCCCGTTCACCGTCAGCGTGTAGATCGTGTTGAGCGGCTGCGGACTGGTGCGCAGGAGCACGCGGTTGCGGTTCACCACATCATAGGTGACGGAATAAATTACCAGCCCCCCGATGCGGTAATTCGCCAGGCAGGCGGCGGTCAGCGGATCAACGGTCTCGCTGAAAGTCACCATCACCGAGTCGCCATACTGCGAAGCGGTGGCGCTGAGGATAAACGGGGAAGTCACATCCGCCGTCACCGAGACGGTGCTGGAGACACTGGCCACGCTGAAGAGGTTGGAAATGGTCAGGGTATAGACCGCGCCATTATCCGCCACCGTCAGAGGCTGGGTGACGAGGAACGAGGTGTTGTTGAACACGTTGACGCCGTTCTTGAACCACATGCCGCCGAGGTACGGAGTCGCACCACTGATGCCATTGGCGATGAAGGTCACAGTCTGGCCTTCGTTAATCGTGGGGTTGAACGGGAGAAGCCCCTTGCCGCTGCCGGCTTGGGCGAAGCTGATCGGCCCGACCCGCAGCAGGTTGGTGGGGAACTGCAGCATGTTGGGCAGAATAACTTCCTGAGCGGACGGCACCGAGGCATCACTCTGCGCGCGCACCGCCACCGTCAAGCCGTCGCCGCCGCCGCCTTCGCGCCAGCGACCTTCCATGTAGTAGCGCTGCCCGCCGACGAGGCTGATGTTCTGCCCCTGCACGGTGTAGGTGGCATTGAACGCAGGCACTTGCCCGATGAGACTCGCGCCCGCGGGGTCGGTGCTGAGGGCGGGGTTGGCGTTCGTGTTCAAATACAACTGCGAGGAGTCATCCGAGCGCATGTAGAACTTGTAATTGCCATTGGTGGGCGGAACGAAATAGCTGTAAATGCGGCCTATGTAGTTATCCAAGCTGGTATTGCCCAGGTTGGTGGAATAGCCGAAGTATTTTTCGTAGAGAATGCCATTGGGCTGCTTTGAAATGAACGGCACCGAGTTGGCCGTGATGATCAAATCCGCAATGCTTCCATTGCCCACCGGTGAGATTTGAGCCAGGCCGGTGTAAAGCTCCACCACCGCCACTGGCCGCTGCGCCACGGCATCGGGGAAGCGGAAAAGATTGCCGGGAGCCACCGTGGTGGCGGCTGGCACCGTGTTGGTGCTGTTGCCCGCCGTGACGACCACGGCGCCACCATCGCCGCCGCCGCCTTCCTTATAGACCAACTCCACATAATACGCCTGTCCGGCGTTCAACGTGGGTGTGACAAACGCATTCGTGATGCTGTAGCTCGGGTTGTTGATCAAAAGGCTGTTGGCCAGGGTGCTCCGACCCGCCGGATTGGTGCTTTGCAGCGGATCAGAATTCGTGTTCATCCAGAAGCGGGCGAAGTCATCGGCCCGGTACCAGAACACATATTGCTGAGTCTGGGTGGGCACGAAGTAGCTGTACATCCTCACGCCGTAATTATCCCCGAGGAAGGAAGTGGGGAAGGCCGCCGCCCCGCCGTTCACGCTGAACTGGTTGCTGTAAACGATCCAGTCCGGCGTATTAGCCAGGAATTTCACGTTGTTGGTCAAGTCGGTGAGCGTGCTGGTGTTGGCCAGCGTGCCGTAGTAGTCGATGACCACGGGAAAGACCGGCGCGATTCCGATCTGGTTGAAAATGCTGACCGTGGTGGTGGCATTGCCGTTCAAGTCCAGCACGCCGTTGACCCGCACTCCGTAGTCGCCGGCGGGCAGCGGATTCGAGGTGGTGATGATGATGGTGCGCCCGTCGCCGTTCAGAAAGGAGATGCTGGCGATGCTAAAGACGGTGCCCGCGCTGTTGGTCAGCACGTAGTTGGCCGGGTTCAAGGCCGAGGCCGTCGCCATGGTTTCTGAAAAGCGGATCAAGATTTGGTTGAGTGAGTTGGTCGGGACCAGGCCGGCCACGACCGTGGCCGCCGCCGCGTCCGTAACGGTCAGCACCGCCACACTGCTCGTGACGCTGAGGGCGCCCGGAGCGCGGACAATGGCGCGGAACCGCGCGCCGTTATCGCTCGACTCGAAAGGCCCGATGTTGAGCACGCCGCTGGTCCCACCGGCGGCGATGACATTGGTCCAACCACCGGAGAGGGTGTTGGTGCGCTGCCAGACATAGGTCAGTTCACCACTCGCCGGAGCCACGGTGATGATGGCGAGGTTGGTGAAGGTCGCGCTGCTGCCCGCCGCGACCGTGATGTTGGCCGGCTGCTGGGTGATGGTGATGGACGCACCGGGATAACCGGCAAAGTCGCCGTAGTTATCCATCCGGGCGCGCACGCCCTGTTGCAGGGTGTTGTTACCCACATTGGCGCAGACGGCCAAACCGAAGAAGAGCGTGTTCGGGAAGGCCGGGTTGGGTGAGGTCTGACCATCCAAGACCCAATTGACCCCATCCGTGCCGGAGTAGCGGAGGAAGGTGTTGCCGACGCGGCGGAAGCGAATCCAGGCGTTGGGATAGGACAACTGCGGATTGGAACCCCAGGAGGCGGTGGCCGTGTTGTAATCATTGCGGAACGTGCCTTCCGTGAAATTACGTCCGGGCAACTGCGGATTAACTCCCGCATAGACACTGGGGCTGAACGGGTCGAGCGAAGGGCGAACAGCGAAGCCCGCCTTGTTCGGAGTGCGCAGCGCGTCG
This sequence comes from Akkermansia sp., assembly GCA_043785945.1. Taxonomy (GTDB): domain Bacteria; phylum Verrucomicrobiota; class Verrucomicrobiia; order Limisphaerales; family SIBH01; genus JANNGC01. Next base: position 4,033 of record JAYVWQ010000581.1, on the reverse strand, counting down.
AGCGCCGGCACACGCATCTTCACATCGAAGTCACCCGCCTTCTGGGTATAGACATAGCGGAAGCCGTCGAAATTGCCGAAAATGTCACTGCCACCACCGGTGATTTCAAACGAATTGGAGGCGAAGCTGTAGTTGTCGCCGATGAAGGTCGAGATGGCGGGGGCATTGTTCTGATACGCGCCCGGCGCTTCATTCAACGGGTTGATATCAAAACCAGTCAGGCCCGCGACATAGCCGACGGCTGTGTTGTTCGCCCCAATGACAGTGCCGGAGAGGGACTGCACATTGGCCACGACCACGGTGAAGTTACCCGCGACCGGAGCCGCCGGAGTGAGCAGAACATCGGAACCATTGGCCCGCAAATTCGCCGCGTAGGCCGCCACGCCGTTGATGAGGTAGTTGGCGGCCGTTTCCGCCGTGGTCTTGTCCACCGGCTGGTCGAAGCGCGCACCGATGACCGAGCCTTCCACGCTGCCGACGGAAACGAGGTCCAAAGCATCGCTGGTGACGGTGACGACGGCATCACTGCTGGTAATGGAGTTGTTGGTGGAGGTGACACTCACGCGGTAGAGCGCGCCGTTGTCCGAGGTGAGCAGAGGCGGGGTGGTGTACTTCCAGTTGCCCGCGCCCGCGATGGGGGAACCGTTCTTGAACCACTGGTAGGTGTAGGGGCCGGCACCATTGACCAACGCGCGGAAGCTGGCCGTGCGGCCCTGCGCCACGGTCTGATTCGGCGGCTGCTGGACAAAAGCAACCGGGCCGGCTGCGCTGGAGACGAAGACGTTGTCCATGTAATCCACGCCGCAGTTTTCCTGGCCTCGAAGGACGAAGAACAGGTTCTTGGAAGCCGTGATGTCCACGTTGGTCACACTCGTCGTCGGCATGACGGTCACGGGGCCGGGAGTGGTGCCATTCGCGCCCATTTCCTGCAAGGTGGCGGACACGGTGTGAGTGCCGGCCACGACCGCATTGTTGTTCACGAAGATGCCACTGAAGCGGTACCACACGTTGGTGGTCAGAGTGGCAGTGGCAAAATTCCCAGCGGCCACTCCTTCAATGAACGAATTCACGGCCAGGGGTTTGGTGCCGGAGCGCAGGTTGTAAATCGTGCCGGGGGCGTTGCTGGAATTGAGCAACACCGTCATGTAAGCGCGACCCGCGCTGTTGTCCAAGTCGAGGTTGGTCGCGGTGGTGAAACCAATCTGCACCGCGCGGCTGTTGGCGAGGGGGAACTTGGCTTTCATCATCACCGACACATAGAGCGTCTGCCCCGGCAGCGAGAAATCGTAGGAAATGGGATGCAAGGTCGAGCTATTCGCGTTGCCGTTGTTGAACATCAAATCCAAACCGCCGCCGCCGGTGGCCACCCCGACGCCACCGGTGGAAACTTCAAACGGAACGACCGGGCCGAACGGCTGGTTGTTAATGAGGGTGCTGTTCGCCCAATCGCTGTTCGCCATGGCGTAGGGCGCGTTGGTGTATTGGCCGGGAGTGTTGAAGTCGAAGCTGATGGCCGTGATGGGCGTGACCGTGAGGATGGCGGCGGTGCTGAGAACCGTGCCGGCGCAGTTTGAAACCAGCACGCTGACCGAGAGGCCGCTCTGGGCGAGGGTGAGATTGGAAATCGCAAGGCTCGATCCGGTCGCACCGGTCAGATTCACGCCGTTGGTCCGCCATTGGTAGGTGAGGGCCACCGGGCTGGTTGCCGTGACACTGAAAACGGCACCATTGCCCATCGGAGTGGTTTGATTTTGCGGCTGGGACGAAATGGATGGCAGGCCCGCCACGGTGAGGGTGGCGCAGTTGGTCACGCTGTTGCAGTTGCCGGTGACGATGACGCAATAGGTGCCCGCCTGCGCGGCGACCACCGAGGGGAGATTGAGCGAACTGGCCGTCTGGCTGGGCAGGTTCGTTCCGGCCAAGGTCCATTGGTAAGTGAACGGACCGGTTCCGGCCGCAACCGTGGGGCCAAAGGTAACGCTGCTGCCGGGGCAGGCGTTCGCCACGCTGGTGAGCGCGGAGGCAGTAGTGAGGGCATTTACCGTGATGGTGCCCGATGCGCTATTCGTGCATCCGGTCACGCCGTCCGTCACGAGCACCGTATAAACCGTGGTCGAGGTCGGGTTGTTGGTCACGTTTGCGGTCGTCTGGCCACCGGGACTCCACAAGTAAGTCGGGCTGGCCGCGCCGCTCGTCGCGGTGAGCACGCCGGGGGTGTTCGAGCAAACCGTCACCGAATTCACGCTGACCGTGGGGAGCGGATTGACCGTGACCGTGCCCGAACCGCTGTTGGTGCAGCCCGTCCCGCCATCCGTGACCAGCACGGAATAAACCGTGGTGGAAGCCGGGGACACCGAAATGCTGGCCGTGGTCGCTCCGCCCGGACTCCAGAGATAGCCCGGCGTGGCCGCACCAGTTGTGGCGGTGAGAGTGATGGATTTACCGAAGCAAATGGTGCCGAAATTCACCGTCACGGTCGGCAACGGATTGACCGTGACCGTGCCGGAAGCCGTGTTCGTGCAGCCGGTCACTCCGTCGGTCACGACCACCGTGTAGATGGTGGTAGTGCCGGGCGAAACGGTGATGCTCGCCGTGGTCGCGCCCCCCGGACTCCAGAGATAGCCGGGCGTGGCCGCATCCGTCGTCGCGGTCAGCGTGGCGGAACTGCCCGCGCAGATCGTGGCGGAATTGGCGGAAAGGGTGGGCTGCGGATTCACGGTGAGGGTGACGACGGAACTGGTCACGGAGCCGCTGTCATTGGTGATGACCACGGAGTAACCGCCGGCGTTGCCCCCGCCCACCGGGCTGATGGTGACGCTGGCGTTGGTCGCGTCGGCGATCACGTTCGTCTCATTGAAATACCACTGGTAACTCAGCACCGGGTCGCCACTCGCGGCCACGGTGAACGAGGCCGTCGAACCCACGCAATTGGTCGCGGGATTGGGCGGAGTGTCGATGGTAGGCGCAGCCGCACGGGCCAGGCCAGCGCAGGCGAACAAGAGGACAATGATACGGGTGATTTTCATAGACATGGTCAGGGGGTTGAGAAACACGGAAAGGCAAAGACTCGCGGACGGCGGAAAGCTCCGCAGCCGGGAACGGTTCAACATAGACGTACTGGTTATCACGCTTTTGTTTGGGTTCAGACGCCTGGACACGACACGACATGCACATGCAGTGTTTGGGCGACCTGTGAATGACCAGACTGAATCAGCTTACGTAATTTTAAGCAAAGTTTCTAAGCGTGAGCCATGTGTTGTCTGTAACGGCTTCGTAACATCCGAGTCAAAACCCGCGCGTTGCTCGGCCCGCCCACGCCATAGAGTGCATCACGCGCCGGGGTCCGCAGACGGGCGCATTTCACCCGCACCTTTTCAAAAAGGCCTGCTGGCTGGGTGCATCTTAAAACTGTTCTTGCGAAGTGAATTTCTAAAAATGCCTCACTCCCAGTCTGCGCTGGGCGGACAAGGCTGGAAGTGTTTTGTTCCTGCGCGCCGTTCGTGGCCTCGAAGATAATCTTCGCGCCGTTCACGTAGGGCCGCCTCGCCATGAGTGTTGCGGACGTTGCCGAAAATGGTGTGTGGCGGCGTGGAAAAGGCAGCTTCCAGGCGACCGCTTTTGGACAATTGGGCCAGCCCGAAGGAGAAACCGGTTCGTTATCAGGCCGTGCTCAATATCATCAAGCTCGGCAGGGACATCCAGTGTCGGGGGTGGAAAAGAAAACCGCCGGGCGCGAATCACGCCCGGCGGTCTTTCGAAATAGGGCGGCGGCTTAAAATGAAGCGCCGAGCTTGCGCTGCGCTTCATCAATGAACCACAGGTTGACCGGGTCGAGCGATTTGCCAAAGGTCAAATACCGCGCGCTGCCATCGGCGAAGGCATAGTTGGAACCACCCGCAGTGGTCTTGCTGACCTTGTTGTGGCGTGTCTGATCCAGTTCCTTGTAATCATCGCCCATCCAGTAATCCATCCACCAGTGGCCCGACTCGGAGCCGTCTTTTTCTCCAAAGAGAACCGTGTCACTGGTCTGTCT
>JAYVWQ010000580.1:0-4461 GCA_043785945.1 Akkermansia sp. | reverse complement strand
GATTTGGGAATCTTCCATTTGGTTCCCACATCAAAAATACCCGCCACGCCGACTGTGGTGTTGCAGACGAACCGGTAGGATTCATCCCGAGCGCCGCCCCATTTGCCTTGGAGCAGATTGTTAATCAGGCGTCCCGGGTAGGTGAGGTTCCGGCTAAAATTTCCGATGCTCGTCCGGATCGGTTTCACGACCACGAACCGATAGGCCCGACTGGTGGGCTTGATGACGCCGGTCATCAAGCCTTTGTTGAAGCCCCACATCACCCGATTGAATGGTTCGAGCGGGTCCGGGACGGAGGCCGGGAGCACCACCGTCTCCGCGGCGGCGGGTTTTGTGGAGTCAATGTTTGGGGATTGCGCCCCGGCGAACGGCGTGATGAGCAACGACAGAAGCACGAGCGTGCAAGTGAGAACGATCCGGCCCGTCTGGTTCGGCGTGTTGCTGGTCCGTCTCGCTCGGAGTGGGGGCAATTTCGAGACGGGCGCGTTCAAAACAAAGGAGGCGAGTTGATCTCGCAGGCCCATTTGTTTCCACTGGATGAAGCGGGCTTGCGCAGCCGTTTTAATATAATAGCGCCGAATCAGCATGGTTTGATTTTCACTTTAACGGCCGTTGAATGCGCGTTCTTTCTGGCTCCGACGTATGACGGCGGTGGGACGGCGATTGAACTTTGACGGTCTGCTGGTCCGCCGCTGGTCGGTCTGCGAACACAAAATCTGAGGTCACTGAATGCGCGGAACGCGAATGTCTCCGGCATGGCTGATGATGCCAAAGGCGTAGAGCAGCCACACGACGACGCAAATCACCACCACCACGTTGAGGATTTTCTTAATCTTCCCGTCCATCGGAATGTAGGTGTTGACGAGCCAGAGCAGCACGCCGATGACGATCAGGGTCACGATGAGAGAGATCAGCGACATGGGGTGTCTCCAAAGGAAAAGAGTGTTTCAGACGTCATGCCGTGAATTTGCGGCGGGACAAGACGCGGGTGCTATGGGGTGCTCACCCCATGCAACCCTCTGGGGTGCACTCACCGGCCCCGGTAGTCGTGCGGGTTGCGCAGGCGGTCGAGCCGGTCAGTCTCTTGGGCCTCGCGCTCGCGGCGTTCACTCTTTCTGCGTGCGCGCCGGGCGAGTTCAAACTTGGAGCTGAAGAGCCGGGTCGCCCGCAGCACCTTGGCCAAGAATGTTTTCATACGGATTAAGGCTGAAGTTACCCCGCGTTTCGCTGGTGAGCGGGAATCCTTGGCCCGGTAGGACGATGGCGAAGCTCATGGCGTAAGGAATCACCCACTCGCGCTGCGGGCACTGCGGCGCACGTGGTTGGAAACGCGACAGCAGAGCACAGGTCGATGGTGCAAATTCCGATGCCGCATTGCCTCGGCAGGTAATCACAAGCAAAGCCAGTTTGGGGAAGCTGGTGGTTTTCTCCACATGATGCTGTATTCAGTCTGCTCAATCCGTTGTCACACCATCTTGATAGTTCCTGACTTTAGATCTGCCAGAATGACGAAACCTCACTTTTCATGATCAGGCGGCTTTCAAGTTAGCGTGAGGTAAGGCTGGAGCGTTCCGACTTAAAAATGGTTCCCCGAACTCTTCCGCATTCAATGCATCAGCCAAGTCGTTGGCCGCGCTGGAGGAAGGCACTGCGTCGCAACTCAAACAGGTGTTCGGGTTTGCACTTTGCCGACCGTTCATGGCCTGACCGCAACAGAGACAAATCTTGAGGGACATTGCTGACTCCTTATTTTCCACCACGAGATTAGCCGTGATCCGAAACCGTTAAATGGGGTCTTACCCCCACTTTAGTTCCGGACTGTTCTTGCCGGGGGGGGGAAGGCTAGTCGCACCCGTGAGTCAGGCGGCGCTAGGGATCCAGCACTTGCCGTATTTTGTGCGCGAGGGCCGAAGGGGTGAACGGCTTTTGCAGCAGGGCCGCGCCTTGGCCTAGTTCGCCTTGATGCAGGATGGCATGCTCGGTGTAGGCAGAGGTGAAAAGTATCCGGGTCTGCGGATACAAGGTCCGCACTTGTTCGGCCAGTTCCTTGCCGCTCATGTGCGGCATGACGACATCGGTGAACAACAAATCAATGGGGCCTGTGTCAGGCCGCCGTTTCAGGTTCAGGGCTTCGAGACCGTTGGCGGTCGCCCACACGGTATAACCCAAACGTCTGAGTAAGGTCGCTACCATCTCGCGCAGAGCGGGATCGTCCTCGACCAGCAGGATGGATTCCGTCCCGCGCGGGAGATCCGGCACGTCGAGACGCCGGGCGGTTTCGGGCTTCGCCTCCCCGACCTGGGGCAGGTAGATTTTGAACGTCGTCCCCCGGCCCAATTCTGTGTACACGCTGAGGTGCCCGCCGCTTTGCTTGATGATGCCGTAGCAGGTGGCCAAGCCCAGGCCTGTTCCCTGACCCACGTCCTTGGTCGTAAAAAATGGTTCAAAAACCCGTGCCTTGACGGCTTCGCTCATGCCCGTGCCATTGTCCGTCACGGCCAGCAATACGTACTCACCGGTCCTCATTTCAGATTCAGGAAAGCGGCTGACGTATTCCTGATCCAGGATGACGTTGGCGGTTTCCAAGGTAAGCTTGCCGCCGTGGGGCAGGGCATCGCGCGCGTTCATGGCCAGGTTCACAATGACCTGCTGGATTTGTCCAGCGTCGGCCTTCACCGGGCGCAGACCCGGGGCGGGGACGAAGCGCACGTCCACCGCGTGGCCCATGAGATGGTGCAACATGCCCTCCATGCTGGCGATGATCTGGTTGAGATCGAGAACCGCCGGCTGGAGAAACTGCCGGCGGCCGTAGGCCAGCAGTTGCCGGGTGAGCACGGCGACCCGGCCGGCGGCTTTGTTGATCTCGGACGCGCTTTCCGCCATCGGACTGCCGGATGGCAGTTCGCCGAGCAGTAATTCGCTCTGGCCCAGGATCGCCGTCAGAATGCTGTTGAACTCGTGCGCGATGCTACCAGCCAGCTTGCCCACCGTTTCCATTTTCTGGGATTGGAATAACTGTGTCTGGACCCGTTTGCGCTCGGTGATGTCAGACACAATGCCCGTGAGGCGGATCAGTTTGCCGGCGCCATCCCGGACCTGCGAAGCGCGGAGGTAAACCCAGCGGATTTGGCCGTCGGGCCGCACGATGCGGTATTCAAGGTCCAGCTTCGGGGCCGTTTCCTTGAACGTGGCGAAGGCGCCCAGAACCCGCTCTCGATCCTCCGGCAGAATCAGGTCGGGCCACTGGTGCGGATTGGCGTAGAGGCTTTCCACAGACCGGCCCCAGATTTGTTCAAAGGCTGGACTGATGTAATGCACCTCGCGCATGTCCGGCGAACGAATCCAAAAGGCATCGGTGATGTTGTCCGCCAACTGATGAAATTTCTCATTGCTCTCACGCAAGGCTTTCTCCGCCGCCTTGCGCGAGGTGATGTCGCGCTGGATGGCCACGAAGTGCGTCAGCTTGCCGCTGGCGTCGCGAAGGGGCGCGATCTGCCATTCGATGTCGAACGCCGTTCCGTCCTTCCGGTAATTGATGGTCTCGCCCGCGAACGCTTCACCCCGTTCGAGGTTTTGCCGGAGCCGTTGTAACACGGCCCGGTCCGTCTGCGGCCCCTGTAACAAACGGGGCGTTTTGCCCAACACTTCCACTTCCGTATATCCCGTCATCTGCGTGAAGGCGGGATTGACGAAAAGAATGCGCGGCCCGGGGTAGGGGAATTCCGCGTCGGTAATCACGATGGATTCCTTGGACTGCTCCACGGCGGAGCTGAGCAGCCGGAGCGATTCCTCGGCGCGCTGGCGTTCGGTGATGTCTTGAATCTGGGAGATGAAATACTGCGGCTGGCCTTGTCCGTCGCGCACCAGTGAAACGCTCAACAGGGCTGTAACCAGATGGCCGCGCCCGTGGAGGTAATGCTTCTCGATCTGAAAGAAGTGAATTTCCCCGGTGAGCATCCGCCCCACATTCGCCAGTTCGAGTCCGAGATCCGCATGGGGGGGTGATGTCCTGGAAAGTGCGGGTCAGCAACTCGGCCTCGGAGTAACCGATCAACTCGCAGAGCGCCCGGTTCACTTTGAGCCAGTGCCCATCCGGGGAAACTAGCGCCAGGCCGATGGGTGCATGTTCAAAAGCGCTGGAGAAACGTTCCTCACTTTCGCGCATCGCCTCTTCGCTCTGCTTGCGCTTGGTGATGTCGCGAAAGGTCCAGATGCGCCCGTAGTGTTTTCCATCCCGGCCCCTCACCGGCGACGAGTAACGATCCAGGATCGTGCCGTCCTCCAACTCGATCTCATCATGGCTGATCTCGTCCAGATGGGCATACAAATGGACGACTCTTTCGATGAATTGCTCGGGATGCCTGGTCATGTTCATGACCCACTCGAGTTGTTTCGCGTCATCCGGGTCGATCGCGAAGGCGGTTGGAATTTTGAACAGTTCGACCACCCGCTGATTCTGCA
>JAYVWQ010000579.1:0-2647 GCA_043785945.1 Akkermansia sp. | reverse complement strand
ATCGCGCTCTGGACCAGTTACGCCTCGGTGCTGGCCCAAGGCATGGGCTGGTTCAAGCGACTGGCCGTCATCAGCTTCGCGGGAGTGGCCGTAAAAATTATTCTCGTCTGGTTCGTGACCCGCAAATATCCCGTCGCGGAATCCGGGGTGTTCGCGGTCGCGGCGGGGACCATGCTGAATCTTGGAATTTTCTTCTGGTGGCGGGATTTGTTCAAACCGGGCGAACGCATCTCCCCGTGGGACCGCGACTTTTTCCGTTACCTGATCGTGGCCGCTGCCGGCGTGGGCGCGCAATGGTGCTTCACCCAAAGTGACATGCTGGTGGTGGGCAACTACTTCAGCGGCCCGGACAAGGACGCCTACACCGGAGCGGTGAAGACGGCGAGCGGACTGCACCTCGCGGTCAGCCCGCTGCTCATCGTGCTCTTCACGGCCCGATCCAGCGAACGGTCGAGCCAAGGGTTGTCCGGGCCGTTGGGACTTCTGTTGTTGTATGCAGTGGGACTGGCGATGGGAGCGCTCATGCTTTTCTTCGTCCGCGACTTGGCGGTGAAAATTATCTTTGGCCACCCCTTCCCCGAAGCCAGCGCCATGATCCCGCCCCTCGCCATCACCATGATTTTTGTCGGCCTCATCCAGGCGCTCGGCATGTGGATGATGGCCAGCAACTGGATCAAAGCCGTCGTGCTTTACGGCGTGATCGGCGTTACGTACTGGGCCACGCTGCTGGGCGTCGCGCACCGTGCCGCGCCCACCCGCCTCGACCCGGTGACACTTCTGCCGACGCACGCGGCCCTGACTCCGGGCACCCTTCTCCACATCATGCCCATCATCGCGGGCGCGGCCTTTGTCATCATGTTCATCGCCGGGGTGGTGGCCTTGCGGGCCAAGCCTGGTCGGGCGGAAGCTCCGTCTGCCACCGCCTGATTTCTCGGCAGGAAAATGAGCGGCTCCGGCCCGGCCAGACTCGCCGCCGCCCCCGTTTTGGGAAACCAGCTTGACCCTGCTCCGCGCCGCCCATCAGACTTTGCCTCATGTTCGTCCCTTGGAAACTAAGCTTGTGGTTGCAGCGATGGTTGCCTGGTTTTTTGCTGAAGCCGCTCAAGTCCGCCTACACCTCCCATCACGCTGGCGTGATGCGCCGGATGGATGCGCGCTTGGAAATAATTGTCGCGCAGCTTTTTCCGACGCGGCCCGCGCGGGTCGTGGCCGGACCGTTCCAAGGGATGAATTACGTGGGTGCAAGCGTCGGCAGCGCGCTGGTGCCCAAACTGGTCGGCTCCTACGAGGTGGAACTCAGCGGGGCCATCGAGCAAATGGCGCGGCATGGCTACGACCGCATCTTTAACGTGGGTTGCGCGGAAGGTTACTACGCGGTCGGGCTGGCCCTGCGTTCACCCCAGACGACGGTCTTCGCCTTCGATCTCGCGCCCGAAGCGGCCCGCCTCTGCCGGGAACTGGCCGAACTGAACGGCGTGGCCGCGCGGGTCGTGTTCAGCGGCGCCTGCGATCCGGCCAAGCTCAACGGGATGATTGAGGGCGACTGCGCCATTCTGTGCGACTGCGAGGGCTACGAGATGACACTGCTGGACCCGGCCCTGGCACCCCGGCTCAAGGAGGTCGATATGCTGGTGGAGTTGCACGGAGCCACGGACCCGAACGTATCCATCACCGGAACGCTCTTGCAGCGCTTCGAGCCGACGCACCGCAGCGAGATCATTCCAGTGGTGGAACGCGATCCCTCTTCCTATCCCGTGCTGCAGAAACTCAGTCCTGAAGATCAAGCCCTGGCCATCAATGAATTCCGCGCCAACACCAAAGAGTGGGGACTCTGGCAGCATCACCGCTGATAGAACAGGGCGCTCGAAGCGTCCCGAGGCCCACTCCTTTCCTGAACTTGGACCAAAGCCCTGCGCAGCGGAATCATTCCCACGCAGTTCAAACGCTCCCGCGTCCGGTCAGACGCCTCGGGCCGCGCGAAGCATTTGGAATGCGGCCGCTTGAGCGCCGCTTTCGCTGCGGTGCTACCGGCCCGTTGCACCCGGCGGGCGGACTCGCCTGCGAATTGGTTTTGTCTTTTCCCGCGCTTCCGGCAGATTGCGCCCCGCATAAACCGCTTACTTGCATGAATGAAACTCCGCTTGTCCCCATGAGTTGGCGCGACCGAATCGGCATGGTCGCCATGCTCTGCCTGGTCGTGGCCGTGCTTTTTTATCAGAGCTTCAAACCCGAGCTGGTGCTCTTTTCGAGCGACGGCCCGCTCGGCATCCTGGCCGCCAAGGACTTCGCCCTGCCGGGAAGTTTTCTTGGCATCTGGATTGATTCCAACTGGCTGGGCGCAAGCCTCGGTGTGGCGGCGCCCAACTTCACGAGTTTGCTCTGGTGGCTGCTCGGCGCGCTCGGCACGGCCAAGTTTCTCGCGCCCATCTTCGTGCTCGTCGCGGGTCTGGCGGCGGCATTTTGCGCCCGCGTGCTTGGCTTTCGCCCCATGGTCTGCCTGCTCGTCGGCATCGCGGCGGAACTCAACAGTAATTTTTTCTCCAACGCCTGCTGGGGCGTGGGCACACGCGGTTCGGCGCTGGCGGCAGCCTTCCTCGCCATCGCCGCCATCTGGAGCAGCCGTCGCGGCCAGACTTGGTTGAAACTG
>JAYVWQ010000578.1:0-3960 GCA_043785945.1 Akkermansia sp. | reverse complement strand
GTCTGTTTTCCTCTCTGCTTCTCCGCGCCTCTGCGGCAAAAAGAATGACCGTGCGCCCGAAGAGGCATCGGCCCTGAAGCCAGGCTGGACAGCCGTTTTCGCCTCGAATAGCGTCGCGCCATGAAAACTAATGGGCGGCAAAACGCGCCGCTGACTCGCTGTTAAGCCACTTCGCACTATGACCGAATTCTCAAACTTGTGGAGTTGCTTCGAGAGGCTGTTGCACAGCCAGCCAAGCTGCCGACGCTCGCTCTCAAGTTTCAGGACTTGGTCTGGCATTCAGAGGTTTCATTTCCGAGCGTGACGGCAGAGGACGCAGCGCGTGACCTGGCTCACGATTTGGAGTATTGCGTTTGTGATCCGAAGCATCGAGACGCTGACAGTTCGTACTTCGGCGAGGATAGAGCAGTTGCGGAAATTCGTTCGGCTTTGAGATTGATGGAGACGACGTGACAACGCAGCCTAACCACTTGTTAGACCACGAAACCACGGAGGTAATTATGAGACAGATTACATTCACCGCAAAAGCAAAGGTTGGCTATTCTGTTGCTGCCGGAGTTTTTTTGGCTGGGATTGCTTTCATCCTTGCTGGGATTCTCAGCGTTGGCTGCATTCTTGCCGGTGTCGGTTTGGGCATCGCGTTTCGAGTTGCCACCGCGCACGGTCATTACCCGACTCGGACAAACAAAAAGGATTAGACTGTTTGCTCCGGCGTGAGTCGCCTTCCAGCGGCTGTGCCTGAGCTTGGACGAACTCCCCTCGCTGACTTGGCCCGCTGAAATTTCCTCGCCCCCGTCCGGGATTGCCCCATCATTCCGCGCATGGCCCAGCGCAACAAACGCGTCCTCATCGTGGAAGACAACGCGGTGGATTCGAGCCTGCTCGCGGCCATGCTGCGCCGGGGGGATGCCGCGCTGGAAATCATCCACGTCGAGAGCCTGGCCGAGGCCGAGGCGCTGCTCCGGGCCGGCCCCTTCCATGCCGTCATCTCCGATCTGACGCTGCCGGACAGCGCGGGTCTCGACACCTTCAAACGCCTGGAATCCCTGGCCGACCAGTCACCCATCATCGTGATCAGCGGCACGGACGACGAGCAACTGGCGCTCAACGCGGTGCGGGAGGGCGCGCAGGATTATCTGGTCAAGGGGCGCTTCGATGCCACGGGGCTGCGGCGGGCGCTACATTACGCCATCGAGCGGCATCGCATCGAGCAGGCCCTGCAGGAGAGCGAGCGGCATTACAAGCACCTGCTGGAATCGATCACCGACTACACCTACGCGGTGAAGCTGCGCGACGGCGTGGTGGTGGAGACAATCCACAGCCCGACCTGCGTGTCGCTGACTGGCTACACGACGGAGCAGTACCGCGCCGATCCGGAACTGTGGCTGCGCATGGTGCATCCCGAGGATCAGGCGGCCGTGCTGGAGCAAGCGCGCCTCGTCTGCCAGGGCGAGACGCCGCCCATCGAACACCGCCTGATCGGCAAGGACGACCAGGTGCGCTGGGTTCGCAACACGGTGGTGCCGCGCCGCGACGAGGAGGGAAACGTGGTGGCGTATGACGGATTGATCCGGGACATCACGGCGCGCAAGACGGCGGAGGAGCGGTTGCAGAAGTCGGAGCTGTTCTACCATTCGCTGGTCGAGTCGCTGCCCCAGCACATCATCCGCAAGGACCTTTACGAGCGGTTCACCTTCGCCAATCAGAAATTTTGCCAGTTGGTCGGCAAGCCGCTGGAGGAGATTGTGGGCCGGACGGACTTCGATTTCTTCCACCCCGAACTCGCGACCAAGTATCAGGCCGATGACTGGCATGTGCTGCACGGCGGCAAACCGTTTGAGACCGTCGAGGTCAACCAGACCACGGGCGGCGAGAAGCGCTACGTCAACGTCATCAAGGCGCCCATCCACGATCCGCAGGGCCACGTCATCGGCATTCAGGGAATTTTCTGGGACATCACGGAGCGAATGCGAGGCCAGGAACAATTGCGCGCCGCTCACGAGGAATTGCGCCGCTCGCATGGCGAGTTGAAAGCCGCGCAGCTCCAGCTCATCCAGGCGGCCAAGATGGAATCCATCGGCACGCTGGCCGCCGGCGTGGCCCACGAGGTGAAGAATCCGCTGGCCACGCTGACCATGGGCCTGAACTACCTGGACAAGCACACGCCTGATCGCACCGAGAACATGAACCTGGTGCTCTCCGAAATGCGCGACGCCATCGGGCGCGCGGACAAGGTCTCGCGCGGTCTGCTCGATTTCGCCGCCGACCAGCAGCCCGAGGTGCGGGCGGAGAACTTGAACGGCATCCTCGAACAGACGCTCGCGCTGCTGCGGCATGAGTTGAACAAGCAGCAGATCGAACTCGCCGTCGAACTCGCGGCTGAACTCCCGCCCGTGGGCATCGAGAAGAGCCAGATTCAGCAGGTCTTCGTGAACCTCTTCATGAACTCCATTCAAGCCATGGCCCAGGGCGGTCATCTGCGCGTGCGGACCTTCTTGCAACGGCTGGGGGAGAGCCACCACGAGGAGGGTTCGCGCTCCAGCACCCAGTTCTTCCGGGGCGACACGGTGGTCGTGACCGAGATCGAGGACAGCGGGCCGGGTATTCCGCAGGAAAATCTGGCCAAGATATTTGACCCCTTCTTCACCACCAAACCGACCGGCGTGGGCACGGGACTGGGCCTGCCGGTGAGCAAGAAAATCATCGAACTGCACGGCGGCACCATGCAGATTGGCAACCGATCCGAGGGCGGGGCCAGAGTCACCATCATGCTCCGCGCGGAGAAACCCTTATGAAAAAGAAAGTCCTGCTGGTTGATGACGAGAAGAGCTTCACCACCCTGCTCAAGCTGAACCTCGAGGAGACGGGCCGGTACGAGGTGCGCGCGGTCAACCTCGGCGAAGACGCGCTGCCGGCGGCGCGCGAGTTCAAGCCCGACATCATGCTCCTCGACCTCATCATGCCTTACATGCCGGGGGGCAATGTGGTGGCGCAGTTCGAGGCCGAGGCGGAATTTCAAAACCTGCCCATTGTCTTCATGACCGCCGCCATCCAGCGCAGCCGCGTGGCCGAGAACGACGGCATCATCTCCGGAAAGCCCTGCCTCGCCAAACCCGCCAGCCTCGAGGAAATCGTGAAGATGATCGAGGAGCAGACGAAGGCGCAGTAGGGCGGCACGCTGTTCCTAAACGTGCTGCCAGTTTGCAACTGGCAGTCAGGGCGTCGCTGGGACTGCCGGTTACAAACCGGCAGCACGCTGCATGTTTCCCGCCCCTTGTTTTCGCCCGCCCCGTTTCCATACTCACCTCATGGGATTGCCGGAAAATTTCGCCACCATCCAAAACCAAATCGCCGCCGCCTGCGCGCGGGCCGGACGCGATCCCGGCACCGTCACTTTGCTGGCCGTGAGCAAGGGCCATCCGCCCGAGTCCATCGCCGCCGCCGTGGAACTGGGTCAGCTCTGCTTCGGTGAAAACAAAGTGCAGGAGGCGCGAGGCAAAATCCCGCTCAGTCCCAGTCGCGCCCGCTGGCATCTCATCGGCCATCTGCAATCGAACAAGTGCCGCGACGCCGTGCAACTCTTCGAGATGATCCACAGCGTGGACAGCCTGGCGCTGGCCGTGGAGCTGAACAAGTGGGCGGAAAAGTTCGGCAAAACCATGCCGGTGTTGCTGGAGGTGAACGCGGGTGAGGCGACCAAGTTTGGTTTCCTGCCGAACGCCGTGCTCGACCAACTCGACGCTTTGAATGCGCTGCCCCGCCTGGAGATTCACGGCCTCATGACCATCGCACCGTGGACGCCGGAGCCGGAGAAGGTGCGCCCGGTCTTCCACCGCCTGCGCGAACTCAAGCAATCCGCCGAGCAAAAGCTGGGCGCTCCCCTGCCGCATCTGAGCATGGGCATGAGCGGCGACTTCGAGGTGGCCATCGAGGAAGGCGCGACCATCGTGCGCCTCGGCA
>JAYVWQ010000577.1:0-9701 GCA_043785945.1 Akkermansia sp. | reverse complement strand
GATGTTCAAAGCCCGACGTGGCACCGCTGCAGTTCACGAAGATGGCTTCGCCAATCGTATTGACGCAACCTGCGCAGGGGGCCTCCGCGTAAGGCAGGAGGTTTGTAGTTGGGCGCAGCCTGCTGCGTGGCAATCAACGCAGGTCGCTTTGCGTCATTCACGCGTAACGAATATTTTTTGCGCTGAGCCACAAGTGCCCTGGAGAAACTTGGGTTTGAGGTCATGGCCTTGCCGAGTTGAGGGCACATGAAATCCTTCAAAGACGCGGAATTGACTCCAGCAAGCAAAGATTTATGATGGCCGCAATCTAATCCCAGAATCAAACGACTTTATGACTGTTCTAAAGGGATTTCCCTTGCCATTTTCTATTCGTAATACACGGGGCGCACTTCTCTGGCTCGTCCTCGGGATTTCTTCGTTCCCGGGAGAAATTTCGGCAAAAGACGCTGGTCTGAGTTTTTCGGCTAAGCCAAATGCCGAGGAAATTTCCCGAGCCCGAGTTTTCGAGGAACCGCTTGTCCCGGTCGGAGGCGTGCCGACCGAAGCAGAAAACGAGTCGCTCGCCGATTCGTTAGGGAAATATTCCCAGCGCTATGGGGCAGACGATTTCACGGCTTTAACCGCGTTTATTGGGAAATATCCGCTTTCACCCTGGAATGCCAGCCTTCTGACCGGCCTCGGCTTCGAATATTACAACACGGCGCATTATTCGAAAGCGTTGGCAGCGTGGCAGCAGGCGTGGGCACTGGCTAAGGATGAAACCGGTTCCAAGGGCAAAGCCATTGGAGACCGTACGGTGGGTGAACTGGCTTACATGTATGCCAGGTTGGGACGGATGACGGAATTGGAAGCTCTTTTGAAATCCGTTGAGGGGCGCGTGTTTGTGGGGCCAGCCACTGAAAAGATTTCCGGCGCCAAGGAAGGTCTCTGGAACATGCAGAATCGTCCGGAGATCGCCTTCCGCTGCGGGCCGCTGGCGTTGCATCGGATCAAGGCGACGCTGGGGGCGAATCAGGCCGCGGACATGACGATCTTCAATTCGGCTTCAACACAGAAGGGCATGTCGCTGTCACAGGTGGCGGAGATTTCGAAGAAGGTTGGACTCAATTACCAGATGGCGTTTCGCGAAAAGGGCGGTGACTTCGTCATTCCATCAGTCGTTCATTGGAAAGTCAGTCACTACGCGGCAATGGTGCGGCAGGAAGGCGACAAGTATCTGTTGGAGGATCCTACCTTTGGCAACACGGTCTGGGCGACGCGCGCCGCGCTGGAAGCCGAGACCAGCGGCTATTTCCTGATTCCGCCGGGACCGCTGCCGAAGGGCTGGCGGGCAGTGGAAAGCAAAGAAGGCGAGAAGGTCTGGGGCAAGGGTTTTACGTCCAACAACGATCCTAGACCGACCTGCCAGAACGATCCCACCATGTCAAAGTCAAGGGCATGCAAGCTCGGGGCGAAACTCCTTGATAACTATTACAATAAAAAATACCCAAAAATAAAACTCAACTCTGAACCTGGCGCTCCCAAGCCCGCCGGTTATAACGAAAAAGACCCCTACGATGGCCTGATTGAAAACGGGGGCCGTGGCATGGCCGTGTCCGACGTTCACCTCATGCTCGTTAATCTGAACCTTGTCGACGAGCCGGTTGGATATTCTCCGCCCGTGGGTCCGGACGTCCGTTTCACCGTTCGCTACAATCACCGCGATGCTTTCCAGCCGTCCACATTCACTTACGCGAACTTTGGACCCAAGTGGACTTGCGATTGGATTTCCTACATCACCGACAATCCGCAGAGCGCCTCGGCGGACGTGAACCACTATGTCCAAGGTGGCGGCACGCGCACCTACACTGGATTCAACACCGACACCCAGACCTTCGCTTATCAACAATACGATCAGACCCGCCTGACCCGTATCGCGACGAGCCCCATCAGCTACGAGATGCTTGCGGGCGACGGCTCAAAGCTGATTTTCAGCCAGTCCGACGGCTCGGTTGGCACCTCGCGAAAAATTTTCCTGACGCAAGTCATTGATCCATTTACCAACGCCGTCACGCTTTTCTACGACTCCAGTCTGCGGCTTACCAACATCACCGATGCCATTGGCCAGGTCACAATGCTCTCCTACAGCAATGCCATTGACACGAAAAAGATCACCCGCGTGACTGACCCTTTTGGCCGGTTCGCCTCCTTTAACTACGATTCTCTGGGGCGTCTGACGAACATCACGGACGTCATCGGACTGACGTCCCGATTCGCCTACGAAGGCAGCGGCGACTTCGTCAACGCGCTGATCACGCCTTATGGCACGACCAGCTTTACGCGCGGTGGCAGCGGCACAACGCGCTGGTTGGAGACACTCTACCCTGACGGCAGCAAAGACCGCGTGGAGTTCAATCAATCTACCGTCCCAGGCACGCCCAACTCCGATGCCGCCACGTCGGTGCCGCAGGGAATGAGCACCGCGAACAGTTATCTCAGCGCTCGCAACACGTATTACTGGAGCCGTAGCGCTTGCGCCACCGGTTACGGGGATTACACCAAGGCGAAGATTTACCATTGGCTGCACACCGCCGACGTGACCACCTGTTCTGGGATACTGGAAAGCACCAAGGAGGTGCTGGAGCGACGTGTGTGGTATGACTACGACGGTCAAAGCTCATCCATCTTCGTGGGCAGCACCGACCGGCCAAAACATGTCGGCCGCGTGCTGGATGATGGTTCCACGCAGCTCTCCACCTTTGGCTTCAACGGTTTTGGCAATCTCACGAACACGATTGATCCGGTGGGCCGCACGTTTTCATACCTCTACGACACGAACGGCATTGATCTGCTCCAAGTTCGCATGACGCGCGCGGGCAAAAACGAACTGCTTTTCAGCGCGAGCTACAATTCCCAGCACCTGCCCCTCACGACAACTGACGCCGCCGGCCAAACCACCACCAACACTTACAACCCGCGCGGCCAGTTGCTTGCCACGACCAATCCCAAAGGTGAAACCACCACCTACACCTACCACACCAACGGCTACCTTATTGCCGTCGATGGCCCACTGCCCGGTACGAACGATGTGACCACCGCCACTTACGATGCGTTTGGACGAACGCACAACAAGACGGATGAAAGTGGTTATACCATCAGCTTTGGATACGATGCATTGGATCGCATCACGAACATCACTTTCCCAGATTCCACGTTTCGGCAAATCACCTACAACCGGCTAGATCCTTCCGTGGTGCGGGACCGCGCTGGCAGGCTCACGATTTTGGAACATAATGCGCTAGGCGAACTGACAAAACGAACCGATGCGTTGGGCCGGGTGACACAATTTCAATGGTGCCACTGCGGGGCCATGAAGAGCCTGACTGACGCGATGGGTCGCACTACCGAATGGCGCACAGACGTACAGGGCCGGATGATCGGAAAACAGTACGGAGATGGCTCACAAATATCATACTCGTACGATGCGGCTGGACGAATTCGCGAGATTTTGGACGAGAAGTTGCAGATCAAACAATTCAACTACAATCCCGACAACACCCTGCGCTCCGTCAAGTATTTGCAAACGCCGGTCGCCACGCCGGTTGTCAGCTACGCTTACGATCCGGATTACGCGCGGCCCACCTCGAGGACGGACGGGGTCGGAAACACGGTGTATTCTTACGCTCCCGTCACCAGTCCGCCGACACTTGACGCGGGTAAACTCGTGAGTGAGGACGGGCCGTTGTCGAATGACACTATCACCTATGGTTACGATGAGCTTGGCCGCCGCGCCTCGACCGCCATCGATGGCCTTGCCAGCAGGGTGGTTTGGGATGCGGCGGGCCGCGTTTTTGCGGAAACCAATGCCATCGGTGGGTTCAGTTATGGCTACGATGGGGCGTCCTACCGTTTGATCTCGGAAACATTCCCCAACGGCCTCGTGACCTCCCGTTCTTACGGCAGCAATCTTCAGGACCAGTCGCTGCAGCAAATAAAGCATCAGGTCGGGGTCACTCCAGTTTCTGAATTCACCTATGGTTACGACGCGACCACAGCTCGCATTGCGACCTGGTCACAACAGGCTGGAATGCAAACGCCCGATCTTCATTCGCTCAGCTATGACAACGCCAACCAACTGCTATCCGCCAGCGTCACCAACGCAGGACTGCCCGTAACCGAGTTCGCATACGTTTATGACCCAGCGGGCAATCGGTTAAGCGAGAGGACCGGCGCCTCTAATTTTACTGCCAGCTACAATCCGCTGAACCAACTCAGCGGTTCAAGTTCGCCGGGGACTTCGCGGACCAACGAATGGGACGCCGAGGATCGCTTGGTTGCGGTGAACAGCGGTAATCAACGCACAGAGTTCGCTTACGATGGTTTCTCCCGTCTCGCCTCCATCCGACACGTGACGAACGGCGTCCAGGCCTCGCTGCGGCGTTTTATTTGGTGCGACGATAAAATCTGTGACGAGCGCGACGCATCCGGCGTAATCACCAAGCGCTTTTTCCGGCAAGGAGTGAGAGTGGAAACAGGCCCCAACAGCGGCAACTTCTATTACACGCGTGACCACTTGGGTTCCATTCGTGAGCTAACCGATGCCGTCGGCAACCTGCGTGCGCGTTATGCCTACGATCCTTTCGGACGCCGAAGCCGGGTGACCGGCGACATGGACACCGACTTCGGTTTCGCAGCCATGTTCTGGACCCCGGAGGCCAGCCTCAACCTCACCTGGTTCAGGGCTTACGATCCCAAATTGGGTCGTTGGCTTTCGCGCGACCCGCTTCAGGACGCTGAGACGGAGGAAGGGCCGAATCTGTATTCGTATGTTGGAAACAACCCCGTGAACTGGGTGGATCCATTGGGATTACGCTGCGAGGCCGAGGGAAAAAGGTATTCTGACGCGCGAACCAAGACCGAAGAGGCTGACCGTAAACAGAATATAAAATACAAAGAATGCGAAGGTAAGGTAGGCACCCCAGATTTTAAGACATGCATTGCTGAAGCTGAGAAATTACAGCGGGAGTGGACAGATGCGGCGAACAAAAAGAACATAGCTGAGGATGTCTGGGAGAAATGCCTAACGACTCCAGAAAACAAATGCAAAGGTAAGAAGTAGTTATGCGAAGCCTCTTATCGGATCAGAATGCAGCCGCGTGCCCGTTGCGAGATCTCCTTATTTCCATGCACCATTGTCGCAAGCTCTCTGGCCGGCATCGACTTGCGCGAACGGCATCACTTCTCGCGATGTCCGTATGCATGCTTGTGAATCAGTCGTTTGCTCAGAATTGGCAATTCGACTTCGACGCTAATGGCAATCTTCAAGCGCAGTCGGCGGAGAGCATTCTACCTCCTCAAATCGTCACTCCACCGAGGCTGCAAGTTATTTCCCCGGGAGAACTGGCCTCATTCACTGTCGTCGTCAGAGACACGCGCGGGCTTACTTACCAGTGGCGTTTCAACGGCACGAACATTCTGAACGCAACGAATGATGCTCTACTCCTGACAAATGTATCAGTGGCCGATCAAGGGTCCTATTCCGTGCTGCTGGTTAACAGTTCCGGTAGCGTGACGAGCGCGCCGGCGGCGCTGATGATCGATGCTGATGGCGATGGCCTCGCTGACTCCTGGGAAATGACCTACTTCGGCAATTTAAATCAAAATGCCTCCGGCGACAGTGATGGCGATGGCGTTTCCAACGGCGACGAGTTCCGCGATGGAACCAATCCGACCAACAGCGCCTCGGCGTTCTTTCGTCTCGCGATTTCCAGTGACGGTGGGGTCATAACCGTTTCGCCGTCGAAGTTGAAATTCACCAACGGTGAGGTTGTTACGATCGCCGCCACGCCCTCTGGCTCCGAAAAATTTCACGGATGGACGGGCGATGCGGTGACCACGAACTCGCAGGTGGTGTTGACGATGACGACCAATCGTTATCTCACCGCTTACTTCAGCTACTACACGATCAATTGGACCAACACATCAGGCGGCGATTGGAACTCCGCGGCGAATTGGTCGCCAAATCTCGTGCCGGCGATCGGGGACCAAGTGATGGTGACTCTAAACGGTGCAAACGTGACCAACAACAGCAGCGCGGAATGCGGCGGGCTGTTTCTAGGAGCGCCAAGTGTTTCCGCCTCAATCGCGGGCAGTGGCACCCTTACGGTGCATAGCAACGGCGTGTGGGCCAGCGGGAACATGACCGGGACGGGCCGAACGATCATCGGTTCGAACGCAACCTTCACGATCAACAATCTCAGCAGCACGGTGTTTCTAGACACCCGCACGCTGGAGAACGCCGGAACGGTCCTCTGGACGGGTGCCAACAGCTTCAGCCTCCAATGCAGCGCCGCGGTGATCACCAATCGCCCGGGAGCGTTGTTTGAGGTGCGCAACGACGCCAGCTTCGGCCCTTTTCCAGCGAACAGTCGCTTTGACAATGCCGGCACTTTCCGCAAGGCGATTGGCCCTGGCGCCACCACCTTTGCGGTCAACAATTCCTTCGGAACTGTTTTTCCGTTCAACAATTACGGCGCGACCGAGATTCAGGCAGGAACACTCCTGTGCAATGCCGCCTTCGCGAATAACGGTGCCCTTGCTGTTGCACCCGGCGCGACCATGCGCATGGCGGCTGGCGGTTCAGGCAATGGCACGTTCACCAATGCGTCAGGCGGGCTGGTGGAGTGGACCGGCAACGTCAGCACCTTCACGCTCAATCCGGGCGCGCTCCTAGGTGGCAGTGGACTCTACAAAATCGGCGGCGGCACCGTGGTTCTCAACACCGACCTGGCGGTGCAAAATCTGGATGTCCTTGCCACGCTGGACGGCAGCGGAATATTGACCGTGAACAAAGTGCTGAATTGGCCCTCGGGCTCAATGACTGGCAGCGGTCGGACAATTATTGCGCCGGGCGCCACGAACTACATCAACAACCAGGCCAGCACGGTGTTTCTGGGCACTCGCACATTGGAGAATGCCGGCACGATCCTTTGGACCGGTGCGGACGCCTTCAGCCTCCAGTGCGGCGGAGCGGTCATCACGAACCGCGCTGGAGCGCTGTTTGAAGTGCGCAACAACGCGAGCTTCGGTCCTTTTCCAGGCAGCAGTCGCTTCGACAACGCGGGCATTTTACGCAAGACAACGGGCAGCGGCACCACCACGTTCGCGGCCAATACTTCCTTCGGGAACGTTTTTCTTTTTAACAATTACGGCACAACCGAACTCCAGACCGGCACGCTCCTGTGCAGTTCTCCATGCGTGAACAATGGCACCCTTGCTCTTTCGCCCGGCACGACATTGCGCATGGCCGCCGGCGGTTCAGCCAGCGGCACGTATGTCAACCCGCCTGGTGCATTCGTGGAGTGGCCCGGCAACAACAGCATCTTCACGATCAATCCCGGCGCGCTCCTCAGTGGCAGCGGGCTTTACAAAATCAGCGGCGGCACCGTGGTTTTCAACGCCGACCTGGCTGTGCAAAATCTGGATGTCCTTGCGACTCTCGACGGCAGCGGAACATTGACTGTGAACAACGTGTTGAACTGGCCTTCGGGCTCGATGACTGGCAGCGGGCGAACAATTATCGCGCCGGGAGCCACGAATTATATTACCAACGTCAGCACGGTTTTCCTTGGCACTCGCACCTTGGAGAACGCCGGCACGATCCTTTGGACCGGTGTTGACGGCGCCAGCATCCAGTGCGGCGGAGCGGTGATCACGAATCGCGCGGGAGCGTTGTTTGAAGTGCGCAACAACTCGAGCCTCGGAGCGTTTCCAGGCAACAGTCGCTTTGACAACGTGGGCATATTCCGCAAGACAACAGGCAGTGGCACCACCACCTTCGCGGTGAACAATTCCTTCGGAACGACTTTTCCCTTCATTAACTACGGCACGGTGGACATCCGTAAGGGCATTATTGCCGCGGCTGGCGGTTACACCTGCACCAGCGGCTCGCTGCTCGACTGTGGGATCGACAGCCTAAGCACTTACGGGCGGTTGCAAGCGAGTGGCCCAGTGACTCTCAACGGCGGTTTGCGCGTGTCGTTGACGAATGGTTTTTTCCCGGCGGTGAACGACACGTTCACGGTAGTATCGGCCGGCACGCGCAACGGCGCATTCACCAGCTTCACGTATCCGTCCAACATCGTGGCGATGCAACTCAGCAACACGACGACGTCCGTGATTCTCCGAGTCACGGACATCACGCTCAGCAATGGGCCGCCGGTCATTGCATCCGATTTGCCCGCGACACAATTGATTTACGCCGGGCGCGTTTTAACTCAGTCCGTCAACGTCGCGGGCGCAGCGCCATTCACTTATCAGTGGAAAAAGAACGGCGGGGATGTGTCGGACAACGGGCGCATCCATGGTTCGCAAAGCAAAACACTGGTCGTGTCGAACGCGAGCATCGCGGACACTGGCAACTACCAACTCTTCGCCACGAACGCGGAAGGGTTCTCGAACAGCAGATCGAGCGCTGTGATCGTGCAAGGCGTGCCGAAGTTCAACGCCTCTGGTTTGGGCTGGAGTTTGCAAGGCAGCACGCCGCCGCCGATGAATTCGAACAACGTGACGCTCACGTCGGGACTCGGCAACACCGGGCGCGGTGTGTTCTATAACGCGCCGCTCTACATTGCGGCGTTCCAGGCGCAGTTCGTTTACGTGGATGTCGGTGGCGGAGGCGCAGATGGCATCACGTTCTGCCTGCACAACGATGCCCGCGGGGCAGCAACTCTCGGCGGCGGCGGTGGCGGAATTGGTTACGCCGGCATCAGTCCAAGCGCAGCGCTCGCCTTGAACATTTATCAGCCGAACACGCGCGGGATGTCGTGGCGCACCAATGGGACATTGCCGTTTCCAAATCCGTACAATCCCACTGGGCCGGTCAACCTCGCGAGTGGAAATCCGATTCACGTCAGCCTGCTGTACACCGGCGGCGGGCTGAAGGTGACGTTCGTCGAATCCAACACTGCAAACACCTTTGTGACGAACCTCACGGTAAATATTCCGGCGATGGTCGGAGCGCAAACCGCTTACGTCGGCTTCACGGGCGGCGATGGCGGCGTCGGCTCAACGCAGGTCGTGTCGAATTTCACCTTTGTGCCGATCACGAGGGTCCTTGCCGAGCAAATCCCACCCGCAACGGTCGCGTTGAGTTGGCCTGCAGCGATTGGCGGCTACACGATACAGCGCGCACCAAATTTGCCCTCCAGTTCCAACGTTTGGCAGAACATGACTAGTGCTGTGAACCAAACGAGCGGACGCAACCAAGTCACCATTCCGGCGACAACGAATCAGGAATTCTATCGCCTCCGCATCGGTCTCGACGAGTAAGCCAAGCGAGTTGATGGTGAGTTTCAAATCGAGAACGACCCCGGTGTGGTCCATCTATCCAAGCCTTGGGCATCGGACTCGCGAAGCTCATTGCAAATCGTTGCTTGGATACGCCAAGCAGACAGGATTTTGCTCGCGGGCCACGATGCGCAGGTCGCACGTCGCCGAGGTTGCGACGTGTTGATTTTTCAGAGTTAGCGACGGGTGGGACACATAAACCTGCAAATGCAGAAACGTGCCAAAACCATCGCTTTGTTGGAAGTCCGCCCTCGGCATTGCTCCAAACCGCCTGTTTATGCTGGAAGCGGTTTGGAGGCGAGGGTCGGAATCGAACCGACGATGCAGCTTTTGCAGAGCCGTGCCTTACCACTTGGCTACCCCGCCCCCCAAGG
>JAYVWQ010000576.1:0-3772 GCA_043785945.1 Akkermansia sp. | reverse complement strand
TCCAGCGTGATGATCTTCTGCCCGCTGCGCTGCGGCTGCGGGAAGGTGAAGCTCACCGTCTTGCCCTCGCTCAACGGGGCTTCGATTTTGTCCATGCGCTCGATCTGCTTGAGCTTGGACTGGGCCTGCGAAGCCTTGCTGGCCTTGGCGCGGAAGCGGTCGGCAAATTCCTGGAGGCGCGCGATCTCGCGCTGCTGGCTCTTGTAGGCCGCGAGCAACTGTTCTTCGGAGGCGGCCTTCTGCACGAGGAATTCGTCGTAGTTGCCCTTGTAGCGGAAGACCTGCGACTGGCGAATTTCAAACGTGCTCGTGATGAGCTGGTTCAAAAATTCGCGGTCGTGGGAAATCATCAGCACCGCGCCGGGATAGCCCTTGAGATATTCCTGGAACCAAATCAGCGCCTCGAGGTCGAGATGGTTGGTCGGCTCGTCGAGCATGAGAATGTCCGGCTCATGCACCAGCAGCCGTGCCAGATGCGCGCGCATGACCCAGCCGCCGGACATCTCGCGCGCCGGACGGTCGAAGTCCGTGTCGCGAAAACTCAGGCCGTGGAGAATCTGCTTGGCCTTGGCGTCGAGCTTGTGCCCGCCCAGTTCGTCGAAGCGCGCCTGCACGGAATGAAGGTCATCGTAGCCGGGCGCGTGCTTTTGCAGCACTTCATGCTCGTCGTGATGATCTTCCGCGAGGGCATTGATGGCGCGGCGCAGGCCGGTAATTTCCGGCACCACCGCAGTGGCCAGTTCGAGGACGGTTTCATCCCCGGCGGGCGCGCTCTCCTGTGGCAGGAAGCCCAGCGTGGTGCCGCGTTGCAAGCTCACCATGCCGATGTCCGGTTGATCCAGACCGAGGATGAGCGAGAAGAGCGTGGTCTTGCCCGCACCATTCGGCCCGACCAGGCCGATGCGGTCCCCGGCGTTCAATTGAAACGTCACATCGGCGAACAAGGTGCGTCCGCCGAAGCTTTTGCTGATGCCAGAAACAGTAAGCATGAACGCGCAGTGTGCCGGACTCCCAGAGGCGATGCAAGCGGACGCGTGGCCAGAGTGGTCTGGGTGGGAACCAGGTCAAGGGATGGCCGATGACGATGGCAAACGGCGCAAGATTTCTTCGGCGGTGAAATGTTCGAGCCACAAACGCTCGCGCGTGGTGGTCGCCCATTCGTTCAGCTCGCTGCCACAGGCCAGATCAATCGCGCGGATGCTCTCCAAGGTTCGCTCCAGCGCCGCGTGCAACTGCCGCTCCGCGTCCGGCCGGGCGCGCATCGCCGCCACGGAACGCGCGACGAAGGCTTTGTCCACCAGACCGCGCCGCGCCCAGTCGCCGGGCGGGACGTGGAAAGGGCCGAGCAGCAAAGGCGCGGCGGAGAGTTCGGGTTGCGTGGTGCTCATGGTTTCCAGGCGAAGGTCTTGGCCTTCGCGCGCTGGTAGCTGGCGTCCAGTTCCGGCTGAAGGAGAATCAGCGCGGCGATGCGGCGGGCCAGGTGCGTGACTTCGCGTGCTTCGTCTGGCGTGAGCGCGCGGCCCAACAGCGCGTGCTCACGGTAGCTCAACCACTTCTTCATCACCTGATAGCCGCCGATGGTGAAGTCCCAGACCTTCTCCGGCACGTTGCGCCAGCAGGCGGTGTCGTTCAGGAAAATGTCGTGCGTGGATGCGCCGAGCAAATCCAACGGAGCGCGGGTCTCCTGACCCGCAGCAGCTTCGCGCGGCAAGACGGCATGGGATTTCTCCGGGCGCGCACTGGGCTGGCCATCTGCTGCGGCTCTGGAGAGCCGCGCTCCGAGCGCCTCCGCCTCCTCCGCCGTGTAGCCGCGCGTTTCCTTTTTGCCTTTGCCGGGCATCGTCACGCCGCCCTGGCCCGCGTGGCCCCAGCCGGCGGTGAGGGAGAGATTTGAAGTCGAGGACAACACCGCCATCGTTTTGGACTCCGGGCGAAGTTTGCCAGCCGTCACGCCTTCGACTCCGTTTTCCGTATCGAACAACGCGGCGACTTGCCGGCCTAATTCAGCGGAAGCGAGCAAGGCTTCGCGTGATTCGGGCAGCGGAACGCGCGGCCAGTCCTGCCGCAAAGCGCCCGCGTTCTCTGCCCGATAAGCCGGGGCGTGCAGCATTGCCAGCGTGTGATAGAACAGCTCCTCAGGCTTGTTTCCCAATCGCAACCCGGCGAGGAATTCTTTGGCGGCGTCGCTCAAATTTGCCTTCGGCTTGTCTCCGGCCACGCGGTCGAACAACGAAGAAGGATCGGGGTTGAGTTTGAGCCAGAGCGGGAACATCCCGACGTTCGACTCGACCAGATGGTGATCCGAGAGTTGTCGAGTGAACTGTGGTTGATAGAAATCGTCTTTGCGATTTCGTTGTCCGGCACTCAGCCAAATATTTCCCTCGAACACCTGCAAAAAATAGTCCGCGCGATTCCTGTCTAAGAGATTCGTTTCCGGTTCCCAGTAAAGCCAGCGAACGTCGAACGGTCGGTAGCAATAGCGGACAATGTTCTTTTTGATCAGGCCGCGTTGTCGCAGTTCATCGCGCACCAACTCTGCGCTGAACTGGCGAGTCTTCTCCATCACGCCTGGTGCGATGCGCCGCATCTCCTCGTGGCTGACTTCGGGATCGAAGTATTTCTCCATGCGCCGGGTGAGCGCGTCCTTGTCCACATCCACCACGAAATCATCCCGGCTTGTCTTCACGCCGGGGAACGAGACGGGAAAAAGTTCCGTCAGCAGCGGCCACTTGAAAAAACTGGCGGTCGTTTTCGTGGGCAGAAATGGCAGGCCGACTGCGGCGGCTGGCTTCAGCGTTTCGTAGAGTTTTCCCTTCTGCTGACCAAGCGATTCGAGCAGTTCACCGCGCTTGTTCTTTCCCCACAAGTGGCGGAACTGAATCCCGTTCGTAGCAGCCGACGTAAGGAGGCTCTGACCTTTCGGTTTGGAAGCTGGAGCCTCCTTACGTCGGCTGCTACGAACGAGCGTCGCGATGGCCGTGCCGACTTGGATGCCTTCGCGGTTGTGTTCGGTGGAGAACACGCTGGGGTCAGGCTTCCCGTCCGGCGTGAGCTTGCCGGTCTTGTATTTGTCGCCATTCAGGCAATCCACCGTGATGGAGTCGAACACCTCCAAATACCGCTCGCGCATTCCCGTGAACGACAAGCCATCGAGCCAAGAATAATTCGAGATGAAACTGATGATGCCTTCGCCGGACTTCTCCACGATGCGCCGCTCGGCCATGCGGAAGAAACGGATGTAGAGATCATTCAAGCCCTGACCCTGCGGCGCGGCCGCGCGCTTCGTTGTTCGGTAGGCGTCGCTCAAGTCGCGCTCTTCCTCCACCGCGAGACCGGCGTAGCCGTTGTAGGGCGGATTGCCGAGGATGACGATGATGCGCTTCTCCTGTTTGATTTCATCCGCCGCCTCCTTCTCCGCTTTGAATTCGGGAATGGCAAAGGTGAGTTGCTTCTTCGCTTCTTCGGACGGCGGCTCCCAGCCGGTGAGTGCGTTGGTGAGATAAATTGCGACACGCTCGTTCTTCGCGTCGTCCAGCGGCACGGAAAGGTTTTGCAGGAGCAAGCCCATTTGCAAATGCGCGACGACGAACGGCGCGGGCAAGAGTTCAAAACCGAAGACGCGCGTCTGCGCAGCCTCTTTGACGGTGAACTCGGCCAGTGCGCCTTCGCCCTTTTCCTCTTTGAGCGTTTGGGCAATGACTCGCAACACCTCGACGAGATACGCGCCGGTGCCGCAGCAAGGATCGAGCACGAACACGCGCGGGTCGGCGAG
>JAYVWQ010000575.1:0-9641 GCA_043785945.1 Akkermansia sp. | reverse complement strand
GGCACCATCTCGCCTTTGTTGTCCGCCTCGCCCCGGATGAAGACCGGCGAATTATGCGGGCGCGGAATGTCCTCAATCACCATGGCCCGCGCCGGTGCGTCGGGATGGTTCATCTCCAGCGTCGTGGTGCGAGTCACGTTTTGCCGCATCTCCTTTTGCAATTCCTTGAGACCCTCGCGGTCGCGCTTGCGCCGCAACTCGGCAAACTTCGTCTCCAACTCCTGCTCCTCCTTCTGCAAGGTCATCCGCTTGTCGTAGTAGTCGCGATACTCGGCCGTGGCCGGAATCTTGGAAATGACCGGCTCGATCTCCGGCTCGCGGCAGCTCGCGAAGATGCCGTGCAACGAGTAGTAATCCTTGGTCGGAATGGGATCGAACTTGTGGTCATGGCAGCGGGCACACGTCACGGTCAGGCCGAGAAAACCCTTCGTCACCACGTCGATGCGATCATTGATGATGTCGTTCGGCATCCCTTGAAACCGCTCGCCAATGGTGATGAAACCGAGCGCGGCCAGGTTGCTCTTGTTCTGCGAAGTGCTGGGAAGTTTGTCCGCCGCGATCTGCTCGGCGATGAACACATTGTAGGGCTTGTCCTCGTTGAAGCTCTGAATCACGTAGTCACGATACGTCCAGGCGAACGGATAGCGCGGGTCTTCGCGCTGCCGTTTCACTTCGCCCTTCGTGTCCGCGTAGCGCGCCGTGTCCAGCCAGTGCCGGCCCCAGCGTTCGCCGTACTGCGGCGAGGCGAGCAAATGATCCACCACCTTCTCGAAGGCGTTCGTGGATTTGTCATTCACGAATGCCTCGACCTCCGCCGGCGTGGGCGGCAGTCCGACGATGTCCAGATAAGCGCGCCGAATGAGCGTGTGGCGATCGGCCATCGGGCTGGGCTTGAGTCCCTGTTCCTCCAGCTTGGCCACGATGAAATTATCCACCGGCGTCTGGCCCCAGGCCGTGTCCTTGACCGTCGGCACGGCGGGCTTTTTCACCGGCTGCCAGGCCCAATGTTTCACGCCCGGATCTTTCCAATCCTTCTGCGCAGCCGTGGCCGTGCGCGGATCGGGCGCGCCCATCCGCACCCATGTCTCCAGATCGGCCACCTGTTGCTCGGAAAGTTTTTTGTCCTTGGGCGGCATCTGCAAATCCGGGTCGGTGTAGCGCACCGCCTTGATGAGCAGGCTCTTCTCCGCGTCACCGGGCACGAGGGCCGGACCGGTGTCGCCGCCCTTGAGCACGCCTTCGCGCGAATCCAGCAGCAGTCCGCCCTTCACCTTCTCCGACTTCGTGCTGTGACACTTGTAGCAGTTCTCCGCCAGCACCGGACGGATGCGGCTCTCGAAGAAATCCAGTTGCGCCTTGGTCGGCTCGGCCGCGTCCCCCACGAGCAGGCTGCACCCCAGCGCCAGCACCACTTGGGCCAATGAAACGCTCCGGCTTTTTTTCACGCGGTGATGCATGGCTTGATTATCGGGCTGAACACTACGGGACTTCATTCGCTTGGAACAGACGCGAGCGCGGGCAAAGTGTTACAAATCCCCGCGCCCCGCCCTGCCCACCAAATCGAGTCAGACTCATCGGATGACGACCCGACGCGGGGCACGGGACTCCCTCTCTCAGCGGGAGAGGGTTGGGGCGAGGGAGAACGGCTCATCAGTCTTTCGGCGAGAACACGCGCCCCGGCCCGCCACGCTCTCACCCTCACCCCGGCCCTCTCCCTCCGAGGGCGAGGGAGAATCGTTCACCGCTGCGCGGCCAGACATCACGTCGAGTCGCGCCCTACCCGCCGGATTATCCCAAAGGGATTGCAGCACTCAGCCCTGGGTTGCGAGTCCGCGAGCTACCCAGGGAAATCAGGCCGCAGAGTTCTTCAACCCTGAAAGTGTTGCACCGGTCCGACGCGCCGGCCCGCTGGGCTGCAACCCTTTCAGGGTTGAAGAATTTTGGCGGTGACGTGACCCAGGGTAGCTCGTGCCTCGCAACCGCTGGGCTGAATGCTGCAACACCGTTGGTGTTGGGCCGAAGACCGGGGCCATGCTCGGACCACGGCCCGACGCGGCGCACGAGACTCCCTCACCCAGCGGGAGAGGGGGAACAGCTCATCAGGCTTTCGGCGAGAGCTATCTGAGTTTTGCCACAAAGGCGAATGCCTTATCAGTGAATTTTGGTTTCACCCAGCGGGGATGGGGGGGAAAGAAAAAGGCCGGACTCCAAGTCCGGCCTCCTTCAAACACACCACATCGAGAACAGATGCAGCAAACAACGTGGTTAGATTAAACCGGAAACCTCCCGGCAACAGTCGCCACTACTGGGGACAAAATTGGCGCTCAAGTTTTTCCTCCGGCCTCACTGCGTATCCGTGGCCAGGCCCACCTTGGTGATGTCGGCCTGTTGCAACGCGTCCAGCACGCTGACCATATGCTGGTAGTCCACGTCCGCCGAACCTTTGACTACCACGCTCACTTCGGGGTCCGCTGTCTTCATCTGCACGAGCGTCTTCTTCAGCTCAGGAAGGGTGAACACGGTGTCGTTCAGGGAAATCTGTCCCTGCGCGTTCACCGAGAGCTTGTTGATCTTCGGCTTCTCCGCGTTGCTCGGCGGCGGGACTTTGCCCGAGGGCAGGTTCATCTCCAGATTGTTCACGAGCTGAGGCGTGGTGATGATGAAGATGACGAGGAGCACGAACGCCAGATCCAGGAGCGGCGTGATGTTCAGCTCGTTCATCGTGCTGTGGCTGGACTGGGAGAATTTTTTCACGTCACTGGATGATGGTTTCGGTTTCCTGCTGCACGTCAAAGCGCACGAGCACCTTCGGCGGAAAGCCCTTGGGCGGCGGACGGCTGAAACTCTTCACTTGCGCGAGCACGCGGCGCACGGACTCATCCCACTTGGCGTCGCCAGAACCTTTCTTCCAGTCGCTGCCGATGAGCTTGCCGGTGGGGTCAATCATCAGCTCCACCTCGGCCACGTAGCTGTCGTCACGCGTGTCCTCGGGGCGATTCCATTTCGAGCGCAGCGCCCATTCGACCATGCCCTTGTAAATCACGGCAGGATCGGAAGTCGTCTGCACGATCTTGCCGCCATCGAAATCAAACGCCGGAACCGCACCGGCGGGCGGCGCGGCGGCGGGGGCCACGGCGGGCGGCGCGGTGACGGTCCGCACTGCTTTGGGAGCATCAACTTTCGGCGGCGCGGCGACTTTGGGAGTCTCGACGACTTCCTTGGGCGGCTCCGGCGGTTTCTCCGGCTCCTTGGGTTTTTCCGGCGGCTTTTCCTTGGGGACAATCTGCGCGGCCAGCGTTTTAAGTTTCTTGCCCAACATGCCCTCGCGCGCGGCGAAGTAAAACAGCGCCACGATGATGACGGTGTGAAAGATGGTCGAGATGATCAGGTTCGTCCGGGAGGAATTTCTTTTCTTGCGGGGTGGTAACATAAGAAATCACTTCTTGCCGGACGCGGGGGCGTCGGCGGGTTCGGTGGCCAGATCGACCTTCACCACATTGGCCTGCTGAAGCATGTCGAGTACGCCCACGATCTTGGCGTACTTCGTCTTGGAATCGCCGCGCACGATCACGGCGAGGTCCGGGTCTTCGGTGCGGAGAGCGACGAGTTCCGTGTGGAGTTCCTCCAGGCCGACTTCCTTCTTGTTCAGAAACATTTTGCCGCCCGCCTCCACGGTCACGTAATTGGGTTTGTGCGGCGGATCTTTCTGATGCTTCGAGGAGCGGGGCAAATCGAGGTCCAGATCATTCACGATGGGCGTGGTGGTGATGATGAAGATGACGAGGAGCACGAACGCCAGATCGAGCAGCGGCGTGATGTTCAGCTCCGCCAGCGCGTGGTGATGACTCTTGGAACATTTCTTCATGCGTTCGTCCGGTTAGGCCGCCACTGTTTCGGCAAAGCCCGGCTCCTTGGCCCCGACCTTCAGCGCGTCGGCTATTTCCTCAGAGAGCGGGCGGTTGTCCACATACTTGTGTTCAATCTGCGTGAGGTATTCGGAGCCGAAGCCGTCCAGCTCCTGCGTGATGGCCCGGATGGTCGTGACCATGAAGTTGTAGCCAAACATGGCGGGAATCGCGACGAGCAGGCCGATGACCGTGGCGATGAGCGCGCCCGCCACGCCGGGAGCCATGGTGGTGAGGCTCGCGGAATTCGCCTTGGCGATGCCCGCGAAAGTTTCCATGACGCCCCAGACCGTGCCGAGCAAGCCGATGAAAGGCCCGCCCGCCACTGCGGTCGAGAGCACGATCATGCCCTTCTCCAGCGAGAGCGCCTCGGCGCTGGCGGTGCGTTCCAGCGCGAGCCGCACCGAGTCCTGCGAGGCGGAGCTGATCTTGTTCTGGCCCTTCACCGGGATGGGATTGTTCTTCAGGTGGTATTCCAGTTCCTCCGCGCCGGCGTAATACAGTTCAAAGGCCGGGGCACCGTCGTATTCCTCGCCGCGACGTTTCAAGTCCAGCGGGTCGCGGCTGGCGCGGTAGGCCTCGAAGAATTTCCGGCCCGCCTTCCGCGCGCGGTAGAGCTGGCGGAACTTGGTGATGATGACCGTCCAACTGAAGAGTGAGACGAGGATCAGGCAGCCGATGGTGAGTTTGCCCTCCAAGGTCGCCTTCTCGAAGGCGAACTGGAGCGCGCCGCTGGCGAGCATGGGTGTGATGGCGAGTGATGTCATAGTTTACTTGGGTTGGTTGGGTAAAATTACCGTCACGCGGCCGCTGGTGCGCGCGAGTTGGATGGGTTTCTTTTTCTTCTTCGGGTCTTCCTCGTCGTCGTCCTTCTTGGTGGAGGCCACGGTCTTTTCGGCGTCGTCGGAAACTTTGGTGGCCGTGGCAGCGGCCGTGGTGCCCACGCCGCTTTGCACGCCGGACTGCGTGCCGGATGCATTGACCGAGCCAGAGACCAGCGATGAACCGCTGATGGCACCCGCACTCGCGCTCACCGACTCACCACCCACGATGGTCGATCCGGAAATAATGACCGCGCTCACATTGGCGTTGCCCTGGGCTAGAGCCGTGACGCTGACGCTCCCCTTAGAGTCGATGTTGATGTCCTGCTTGGCTACCACAAGGCCGGTCACGTCGCCGTCCGCTTTCAAATTGACGTTGCCGCCAATGATGCCGGAATTCTTCGCCTCGATGTTGCCTTTGGTGGCGTCGGACTTGTGCCCCGAAGCCGTGATGTCAATCGTCGCCGAGTCGTTCTCCTTCAAGCCATTGAACGAGAGCTGAAGCACGCCGCCCTTGTCCGCAATCACGCTGCCATCCTTGGCTTCAATGTGAATGTTGCCGAGACGGCTTTGACCGCCCGGCAGAGTGGTGGCCAGAATGCCGGAGCCGGGAATGCTCGTGGTGTTGATCGTGACCAGACCCGTGACCGGATCAATCGAGGTGCGGAAGAGCAGCACCGACCCGAGACCGCCCGAGCCGGCGTCCACATTGCCGGCTTCCGAGACAATCGAAATGTTGCCGCCGTCATAGGTCGCGATGCGCGAACCGTTCACGTTGACGTCGCCCCCGGCGTGGACCGTCACATTGCCGCCGCTGCTGGTGAAGATGCCTTTGGGCGTGTCGTCACTGGTGAAGTTGTTCTGCGAGCCGACATCGACCCGACCGGCGGCGTTCACCGAGATGCTGCCGCCGGCGAAGGAGGCGATTTGTGACGCGCCCATCTCGATGTTCTGCACATTCAACTCAATGCTCACGCCCTTGGGAGAAATGCTGTTCAACGCGGCGTTGTTCAACGTGCCCCGCGAGCGAATGCCCTCGGTAATGCCGAGATCGACGTTGCGCGCGCCGATCAGCAGGTTGCCCGGCCCGCCCACTTGGATGCCGCGCAACGCGTTGCCCGACGAGGGAATGTCCTGACTGTTCAGATAGAGCGCCTGCACCTTGGTCGCATCAAGATAGGAAGCGGCGACCAGCACCGGATTGCCCAGCGCATCCACGATGAGGTTGCCCCGGCTGTCGTATTGTTTGATCCGCGGGTTGAGCAGGAAGTCGCGCTCGGCCTCGTTCATCTTGCCGATGAAGCTCAACTGATGGGTCTTCGCGTCATAGACCAGCTTGTTCCCGAGCAGCGGATCGACGGTGAATTTCTCGTCAAAGACCGACTTGTTCGGCGTGACCTGATCCACGGAAGTGCGGTTGCCCCGGCTGCGAATGTCGCCGTCCACTATGATGCTGGTCGTCTCCGCCGCGTTCAGGTTCTGCCCCTCGAAGGCGAAGTTCAACGTGTTGCCATGCACATGAATGAGCGCCTGCTTCGGCACCTGCACGAGCACGTCGTTGATGTCGCCAGAAATGTCCGCCACCACCGCGTCGCCCCGATGCCCGAGATGCAACGGCGTGGCGGCGTGACCGAGGACGAACGTGTTGTAATCCGGCGAGTCGCTGTCCGACATGACGAGTTGGAACGACTTGCCCGGCGTGCTGAAAAGCGATCCGCCATCCGTGGTGAAGAGCCGCAGGCTGCCCAGCGCGGAGGGCGCGAGCACGAGGTCGTTGCCGAGTTCGATGCCGCCCGCACCGGCGTGAACCTCCAGCTTCGGCGCGTAAATGGGCAGGCGGCCTGGATTGTTCGCGGTGTGAACGGGATTGTTGCCGAGCAGATGCACGCCGTGCCCGCCTTCGAGATACACCGAGGCCGCCTCGTCGTAATCAAACTGGAAGCGCACCCCTGCGCCAAAGGCGGCACGGTTGCCGTTCAGCGAGCCGTTCGGGTTATAGACTTCGTTCAGATAAATGTCGTGGCCCGCCTTCACGCTCCAGCCGCCCTTGGAAAGCGCCAAACTCGCGGGCGAACCGCTCGAACCAAAATCGTAACCCGCCTGAATCGCCCCCGCGCCGTCATGCAGGAGGAAACGACCCTCGATGTTGTGCCCGGCGGTCAGCGTCACATCGCCTGCGCCATAAGCTCCGATGGCCGAGGGTCCGGTCACGATGCTGCCGCCGGCCTCAATAGTGATGTTGCCCCCGCGGCCCGTCGCAATGCCGCCCAGACCGTTCGGGCTGAGTTTCGGGCCAAACCTGTTGAAATCGTAGCCGTCGGCCTTCGTGCCCGCATCAACGTCCCCGGCCGTGGTTTTGATTTCAATGCTGCCGCCGCCCATCGTGCGGATGAAACCCAAGCCGACCAGCACTTCGGTGCCGGCCTGCAAATGAATATTGCCATCCAGCGTCTCAATCGCGCCGCCGCCATTCTGCCGCGCGCCGGAAGAATCCGGTCCGCCATTCAGATAAATGCCGCCGGTCTGCGCCGTGAGGCTGACGGACCAGCCCGTGCCGCCTTTGATCTGCGCACTGTCGCCAAAAATGATGTCGCGCCCCGCTTCCAGCGTGAGCAGGCTGCCCGGATCAGAAATCCCCGTGCTCGCGTTCAGGTTCCAGGTGGTGAAAGCCGCGAAGGTGATGTCGCGCGTGGCCTGCAAAGTGATCTGCGACAGTCCGGCAAAGGGTGAAGGGTCGCCGTTCG
The DNA here is from genome assembly GCA_043785945.1 of Akkermansia sp. Classification (GTDB taxonomy): domain Bacteria; phylum Verrucomicrobiota; class Verrucomicrobiia; order Limisphaerales; family SIBH01; genus JANNGC01. The sequence continues at coordinate 2,171 of JAYVWQ010000575.1, read as the reverse complement.
GATCGAGGTAAAGTGCGTCGGGATTTTCTCCCGTGTTGAAGCCGAATACGATGTCCGTGGGATCAATCAACAGCCGTCCACCGCTGAAGCCGGCCTGCGCCGTCCCGTCGATGTGCGAATGAATGGCCGGCATCTGTCGCGCGGAAATTTCCGCAAAGCCCCCTGCCCCGCCCTCCGCCCCGCCGCGCACGTCAATGATGGAACCAGCCGCGTCCGTGAAGCGGCCCTCGGTCTTGATGACAATGTTCCCGCCCGCACTGCGACCGGCGGCATCTCCCTTCGCTTGCAGCGTGGAATGATCGTTGAGGGTGATGCCCTCGCTCGCGACGAGTTCAATGACGCCGTTGCGCTCGCGCATCGAGTTGGCCTGGATAAGACCGTTGTTGTTCACCGTCCGCGCGTGCAGCGCGATGGTGCCCGCATCGGCAATCAACTGGCCCGTGTTGTCGATGGAGCCGGAGGGCAGCGTGACCTTCGCGCACAGGCCGCGACCATCGGGACTTTCCGAGACGAGCACTTCCTTGCCCGCATACAGACCGAGCGTGCCGTCCGGGGCCATGAGCGTGCCGTGGTTCATGATCTTTTCGGCCACGAGGAAGAGCGAGCCGCCGCTCTTCGTTTCTATCTTGCCGTAATTGATGATGCTGGCCGACGGCGGCGGGCCGTTGTACGTCCAGCCCACGCCGCCGTTGTCTCCCGGCATGTTGACCGGGGCCGTCGAGACAAGCAGGCCGCCGACCTTCACCACTGAATTGGGACCGAAATAAAATCCGGACTGGTTGAACAGCACCACGTAGCCGTTCGCGTTCATGTTGCCGAGAATCTGCGACGGGTTCCTGTCCGTGATGCGGTTCCACACCACGGAGGCGGCGGTCGGCTGGATGAACGTCGTCGTCTCGCCCAGCCCGATGTTGAAGCTGTTCCAGTTGATGACCGCATTGTGTCCGGCCCGCACCGTGGTCTGCGCGCCGTTCTGCGTGATGGAACCCTGGCCGCGCGAAATCGTGCCGCCGACCGGACCGGCCTGCGAGAGCGAGCCGGCGCCCACGCCCGCGAGCAACGCCAGCACGCGGCGTTTCATGCGGACGATCCGCTGCTTTCGTTCGTAGGCGGTAAAGTTGTTTTTCATCAGGGCAATTTGTGTTGCGCCCTGAATTTAGGAGGTGGGTGCGCGATGGGAAAGCAACACACGGTAACATGTGTGCATCGCCCTTGTTCCGGGCGTGCGACGAGTTTTGAGTGGCCTAAAACTGTCAGTGCTTTCCGGGGTGGTCTGCGATGGTGGGGCGCTTCACTCCGTGCGCGCCTCCGGATCGGAGAGTCGCGTTCTGACGACAAAAATCAGGGCCGGCCCAAGCCGCTCATGTCTTCCCGCATGATCCACGCCACACCCCGGCGCGCGCGGAGTGACGCGCCCCGCCTTACTTCTTCTGCATTACAAAAAAGGCATGGCCGATACCCGCGCCAAAGCCCGCGCCGTAGCATACGCCCCAGAGCAGCTTGGCCACGATGCCGAGGTTCTGTTTCGACACGCCTTCGAGCCAGCCGGTGCCCGACTTGGGAAAGTGATACATCGCATAGCCGCCGACGAAATATCCGGCAGAATGCGTGAGGAATAGAACGGTGATGACGAGCGGCAGTGCGCGATAATTTCCAAAGGCGCGCGCCAGCACGAGCGCGAACACGGCACAGCCGAAGAGCGACCCGAGCCATTCCCCCGCGCCCAAGCGCAGCGCGAACCAGAACCCGCACCACACCAGCGCGTAGGCGAGAAAGGCCGGAATGAAAATTTTATAAAAGCGGACCAGCGGTCGCGGACCGTTGACCAGCGGATGCAAGAACCAGCCGGAAAGCCCGAGAAACACCACCAGACACGCGAGGTAGAGACCCGCTTCACCGACGTGCGTGTAAAACCATCTTCCCGCCAGCGCCCATACGGCGAAGCCCGCCACGCTCACGAGGGTGAATCCCATCGTGCCGCGCGCGACGGCACGCCCTAAAGTCGGATGGGCGGGAGCGGCGTCGGTGTTTTGCATGACGGATTGTAGATCGGCGTGGCCCGCAGACACAGTTCAAAACTGCGACCGGAACAAGCCCATCAGCGATTCATAAAGGCGCGTGGGCCACGGTGACATCTTCAGCCTGCGCTCAGTCGTGAACGTCGAGTGGTC
>JAYVWQ010000574.1:0-18864 GCA_043785945.1 Akkermansia sp. | reverse complement strand
GACGATGTTGACCTCCTGCACGACGCCGTGCGCGGCGAAGAGGTCTTGGAGGGCGAGTTCGGTGTTGTCGAAGGACAGGTTTCCGACGAACATTTTATTGCTCATGACGATGACTGCTTGGACTGACAGCTTGCTCCACTGGACTGTTCCCGGTCGTCGGGTTTCAAATCATCACTGAACGGTGTTCACCTGAGATTCACCAAGTCTTGGAAATGACCGTCATGTCGAAGACGGCGAAAAACTGCCACGACCTCCCAGCGCGAAACAAGCGGGAATTCCACCCCGCCGGAGGGCCTGCACTTCCCGCCAGATTCGCCCCCTTAGGCGGTGAGCTTCGGAAAAAAAGCGTGGGCCGCCGCGCAGGTGGCGCGGGATAATTCTTCCAGCGAGCAGCCCTTCACTTGGGCGATGGTCGCGGCGATCTCGGACACGAAGGCGGGTTCGCAGCGCTTCCCCCGATGCGGCACGGGCGCGAGGTAGGGGCCGTCCGTCTCCAGCATGAACTCCCCCAGCGGTGTGGCGGCGACGGCGGCGCGCACGTTCTGCCCGTTCTTGAAAGTGACGATGCCGGTGAAGCTGACCATCGAACCGGTGGCACGAATGCGTTCCAGCGCCGCGAGGTCGCCGGAGAAACAGTGGAACACGCCGCGCGTTTGGCCGTGGAAGGTCTCGAGCAACGCCAGCGTGTCGTCGAGGGTGTCGCCACGTTGATGGATGACGCAGTTGATTCCCAGTTCCGCCGCAACTTCGAGCTGTTGTTGAAAGAGCTGGGCCTGCCGCTGCTTGTAAAACACGTCGTCCGCCGCGGTGCCGCCCTGCGTGCTGGGCAGGCGGTGGTAATCCAGACCGGTCTCGCCAATGGCCACGACTTTGGAATGGGCCGCGAGTACGCGCAGCGCGGGCCGGACATCATCCGGCGCTTCCAGCGCATCCGATGGGTGCCAGCCGACGGCGGCGAAAATCTCCTCGTGCGCTTCCGCCAGGGCCACCGCGCGGCGGCTGCTCTCCAGACTGGTGCCGATGGAAATCATCCGCGTGATGCCGGTCCCGCGCGCGCGTTCGAGCACGGCCGCGAAGTCCGGCTGAAAGTCCGGGAAATCGAGATGCACATGCGTGTCGTAAAAAACTGCCATGAGGCAAGGAGAAGGGAACGCGGGAGTTTGGGAAAGAAAAAGGAAGCCGCCGGGGTGAGGGAGAGGGCGCGGACAAATCTTTGAGGCCATCAAATCAAAGCCGTGGCATGAACGCCAAAAACAAAAACCCCGGCCATCTATGATGATGACCGGGGCTGAATTCTGCGCCGCCTGATTACGGCGCGAGACGGACGCGCCGGATTCCCAGCGGCACCGCCGGGACGGCATCGTTGTCGCGGATGTTCCCGACGGCCGTGCCGTCCGAGATGGTGGCGTTGACCGCGTTCGACAAGTTGAGCAGGAAGGTTTCTGCATCCTCGTGCACGGTGTTGCCGATGATGCCGACGGTCACTTTTTTAATCAGGGCGCCGGCGGGGAAAACGACGGTGCCGTTGGTGGCCACATAGTCGGTGCCCGCGATGGCCGTGTCGTCGGCGGTGGCGAAGTCCACACTGAGCGCGCGCCCGCTCTTGGCCGAGAGGCGGAGGGTGAAGGCCACGGCGCGCACGCCGGCATTGACCTCGACGGTGGTGACATCGGCGATGCTCACGAGCGGCAGCGGGTCGTTGTCGAGGATGGTCCCGATGCCCTGGCCGTGGATGATGACGGTGTTGACGGGGCGGCTGAGATTCACGCGGAAGAATTCGTCGGCCTCGTTCAAGAGATTGCCCACGATGCCCACGGGAATGGTCAGGCTGGTGACGCCGGGGAGGAACTTGAGCTTGCCCTTCTTGGGCCGGAAATCTTTCAGCGCCAGGGAAGTGCCGTTGGTCGTGGCGTAATTGACCGTCACCACGTTGGTGCTCGCGTTGAGCAGGGTCACGGTGAAGAGATGATTGCTCACGCCCCGGTCCCCCTCGATCGCGACCATGTCGCTGATGTAAAGGCCGGGCGGCGGATCGGCATTGATGGTGCCGGTGCCGACCGACTGGCTGAACCCACCCGCATTGGTGGGCTGGGAAAGGTTCACCAGGAAAAAGCGGTTCGTGTAGATGGTCGAGTAACCCATCACATCCACTTCCACCGTGAGGTTGGTCGTGCCCGGGGGGAAGACGAGCCGTCCGCTCGCCGTGGTGTAATCATGGCCGGCCACCGCCGTGCCGTCCGCCGTGGCGAAATCCACCGACACGTCAAAGGGCGAAGGCCCGGAGAGCACGACTTCGAACTCCGCGACCAGCGCGCCATCCGCGCCGCCGGGGATCGGCGGCGGATCGAGAATCGAAATGGAGGGCGCGGCAAAGGCCGTGACGTCGATGGTGACGACTTCGGCATCCGTCAGCGTGCCGTCACTGACCACGACCGTGACCGAGTAACTGCCGGCACCCTGCACCGCATTGGGCGTCCAAGTGAAAACACCATTGGCGCTGATGGCGGCTCCAGCGGGTGCATTCAGCAAACTGTAGGTGAGCGACTGCCCCGGCACATCGGGGTCGGTGGCCGTGGCGGTGAAGGTCATGGGACTGCCCTGGGTGGCGCTCTTGGGTCCAAGGGCCGCAAGCACGGGCGCATTGTTCACCTCACTGACGGTGATGCTGATAATTTCCGAAGCGCTCAGGGCCGGAGAACCATTGTCCGTGACGCGCACGGTGACGGAGTAAACGCCCGGCCCCTGCGTCTCGCTGGGCGTCCAAGTGAACACGCCGCTGGCCGCGTTGATGACGGCTCCGGCGGGCGCGTTCAAGAGGCTGTAGGTGAACTGCTGCACGGGCAGGTCCGCGTCCGTGGCCGTGGCCGTGAAGGTGAGCAGGCTGCCTTCGCCCACGCTCTTGGGTCCAATGGCTCCGAGCACGGGCGAAAGATTCACTTCATTGACCGTGATGGTGACGACCTCGGAGGCGCTCAAAGCCGGCGTGCCGTTGTCCGTGACGCGCACGGTGACGAGATAATTGCTCGGTCCGCCCTGGGCTTCCGTGGGCGTCCAGGTGAACGCACCACCGGCGGTGATGCTGGCCCCGGCGGGCGCATTCAAGAGGCTGTAGGTCAGGGCGTTGACCGGCACATCGGCATCCGTGGCGGTGGCGGTGAAGGCGAGTTGAACGCCTTCGTTGACGCTCCTGGCCCCGATGCTCGTGAGCACCGGCGCGAGGTTCACTTCGTTGACCGTGATGGTGATGGTTTCGGCAGCGTTCAGCGCGGGCAGGCCATTGTCCGTGACGCGCACGGTGACGACGTAGCTGCCCGGCCCCTGTGTCTCCAAAGGCGTCCAGGTGAAGGCACCGCTGGCCGGGTTGATGACGGCCCCGACGGGCGCGTTGGACAAAGAGTAGGTCATGGTCTGCGCGGGCAGGTCGGCATCGGTGGTCGAGGCGGTGAAGGTCAACGGACTGCCTTCGCCAACAGACTTGTTGCCGATGGCCGTGAGCACGGGCGCGAGGTTCACCTCGGTGATGACGAGGGTGAGGGTCTCCGCGTCAGTGAGCGCGCCGTCGCTGACAATAACAGTCACAAAGTTGGTGCTCGGTCCCTGCGCTTCCGTGGGCGTCCAAGTGAACACACCGCTGGCCGGATCAATGACCGCACCCGAGGGCGCGTTCGAGAGGCTGTAGCTCAGGCTCTGCGCCGGCACGTCTCCATCGTTGGCCGTGGCCGTGAAGGTCAGCAGCGTTCCCTCGCTGTTTGTCTTGTTCCCAATGGGTGAAAGCACGGGCGCAAGGTTGACCTCATTGACGAGGATGCTGATGGATTCCACCGCGCTCGTCGCCGGAGAACCATTGTCCGTGACGCGAACGGTGACAGGATAATTCCCCGGCCCCTGCGCTTCCGTGGGCGTCCAAGTGAACACGCCGCTGGCTGCATTGATGGCGGCACCGGAGGGGGCACCGGCATCCAGGCTGTAGGTCAAAGTCTGCGCGGGCAGGTCGGCGTCCGTGGCCGTGGCCGTGAACGTGATCAGACTTCCCTCGTTGACCTGCTTGTTACCGATAGAAGCCAGGACGGGCGCGCTCGTCACCTCGGTGACGGCGATGGTGATGGTTTCGAAATCACTGTTGGAAGGAGAGCCGTCATCCGTGACCCGCACGGTGACGACGTAGTTGCTCGGTCCCTGGGCTTCCGAAGGCGTCCACGAGAACACACCCGTGACCGGATTGATGCTCGCACCGGCCGGCGCGTTCGAGAGGCTGTAGGTCAAAATTTGAGCGGGCAGATCCGCATCGGTGGCCGTGGCGGTGAAGGTGATCAGACTGCCTTCGCTATTCGTCCGGCTGCCAATGGTCCCGAGCACGGGGGCGGTGTTCACTTCGTTGACGGCGATAATGACGTCGTTCGTGACGCTCAAAGCGGGAGTGCCATTGTCCGTCACCCGCACCATCATGAAATAAGTGTTCGGCCCCTGCGCTTCTGACGGCGTCCAGGTGAACACGCCGCTCGCGCTGTTGATCACGGCTCCGGCCGGCTCGTTCAAGAGGCTGTAGGTCAACGGTTGCGCAGGCAGGTCCGCATCCGACCCCGCGGCGGTGAAGGTGAGGAGGTTGCTTTCGTTGACGGTTTTGTTGCCGATGGCGGTGAGGCTCGGCGCGGTGTTGACCTCATTAACAGTGAGAGTGATGACGCGAGTATTGTTTAACACCGGCGAACCGCTGTCGTTGACCCGCACCGTCACATCATAGCTGCCCGGCCCCTGCGCTTCCGACGGAGTCCAAGTGAACACGCCGCTTCCTGGATTGATGCTCGCGCCAGCGGGCGCATTGGAGAGGCTGTAGGTCAAAGACTGCGCGGGCAAATCCGCATCGGTCGCCGTCGCATTGAAGGTGAAGGGCACGCCTTCATTGATCGTTTGATTGCCAAAGACCCCGAGCACGGGCGCCTGGTTCACCTCGTTGACCGTGATCAGGATCGTCTCCATCGCGCTTAATGCCGGCGCACCGCTGTCCGTGACTTTGACGGTGACGAAGAAATTGCCCGGGCCTTGCGCTTCGCCGGGCGTCCAGGAAAACAGGCCGGTGTTCGGATCAATGCTGGTTCCGGCCGGTGCGCCGGGTTCGAGGGTGAAGGTGTGGGTCTGGCCCGCACCATCGGGGTCGGTGGCGCTGGCGGTGAAGGTCATCGTGTCGCCTTCGTTCACGCTCTTGTCGCCGATGCTGGTGAGGACCGGCGCACGATTGGGCTGGCCCACATAGATTTGTCCGTCGATGGCCCCGTGAGCCACGGACATATCGAACCCGTCCGTGACATCGAACGGGGTGGGCGTGCCATCAATGATCAGACTGGTGGTGTTCGAGGGGGCGCCGGAGCACCTGAACTTCACAAAGAATATCGCGGTCGCGTCCGGCAATGTGACGGTTCCGCCCGAGGTATCATCCCAAGAGACCGTCAGCCGACCGGCGTTCGTGTTGATCGTTCCGAAATTTCCCACGGACAGACCGGACAAGCCAAACTGCTCCACGTTGAGAAACGTCACCACCCCTGTGTTCCAATGGAACGAGAACTGGAAGGTGCGGATGTCGGTGAAATTGCTGACCCGCACCGGCACCAGCACATCCGTGCCCGGCAGGCCGCTGGCCGAACCGACCGTGAAGGTCACAGGATCGCCGACTGCGCCCGCCCCTTTATCGGCCTCCGCCAATTTCTTCGGCGAGCCGGCCAGCCCGGACGGCGGCGTCCATGAGTTGTTCACGTCGCCCAGTTTGAGGGCGATAAAATCCTGCCCCGCCAAGCTGGACGCCACGCTCGGATAAGTGCGGCTGGTCGGCGCACCCCAGGGGCTGAGAGCATTGGTAAAATTAAAATCCGCCGGAATAAAACGCCACAGTCCGGCCGGGAATTTATTGGTCACGCCCAGCACCAGCCGGCGCATGAAAGAGAGATCCAAGGTCGAGATGCTGCCCGATCCGTCCACATCCGCCGCGAGCAGCTTGTAGGGGGAGTCGAGGCTGGCCACGGCCAGGATGTGCCGGCGCGTCAGCGAAATATCCAGCGTGGTGACGCCGTCCGAGGGATTGCCGCCCGTGGGGGCCGTCGGACTGATGAGCACGTTGTTGGCCGCATCGAAGACCAGGTTGTAACTCCCATCCACGAGACTGGCGGCGGTGCTGTTGGTGGGACCGAGCACCGTCGCACCCTCCACAAATTTGTCCGTCGGATTGGCGGGATAATTCGTCGGATTAAACACCGTGCCGCCGACTGTCACGATGGCCCGGCCGGAGACCGTCTGAGTGCAGGTGGAAATGTTTCCGCAAGCATCCACGGCCCGCCAAGTGCGGATGGCCGCATAGCCATTGCCGCAGGAACCATTGGTCACCGTATTGAACACGGTGATGGCCGCGCTCGTGCCGTCGCCCGCATCAAACGCGCTCGGCGGGTCGAAACTCCAGGGGGCGAGGCAGTTGACCGTTTTGTTCAAGGCGCAGGTGATCTGCGGCGCCGTGGTGTCACGCACCGACACGACCTGGGTGCAATTGGTCGTGTTGTTGCAGCCGTCGGCGATTCGCCAGACCCGGGTGGCGGTGAAACCGGGGCCGCAGGGACCGGCGTTGGTCAGGGTGCTAATGATCTGAATGCTCAGGTTGGTTCCGTTGCAGGAATCCATGGCGGTCGGCGCGTCAAAATCCCAGGCGGAGCCAAACTCAATCGTCTTGTTCAGCGCGCACACGGCCACCGGCGGGGTGGTGTCGATGGCCGTGACCAGCTGGGCGCAGGTGGTGCGGTTGCCGCATGAGTCGATGATTTCCCAAGTGCGCGTGGCCGTGAATCCACAGTTGCCACTGCTGTTGGTCACCGTGCTGAGAATGTTGATCGCCGCTCCCAAGCCCCCGCAACTGTCCGTCACGATGGGCGGGTTGAAACTCCACACGCTGCCGCACTCCACGGTCTTGTTCGTGGGGCAGGTCACGATCAGGGTGCGATCAATGTTCAGCGTCCCGTTCACCACGGACACGGGCACGGCGGCAAAATTTTCGTCACCGGCCAGCACCATCGTCGGCGTGCCGTCAACCGTGACCGCGCTGCTTGCCGCCGCAGGGCCGACGAGGCGGAACCGCACGCCGAAAACCATCGCGCCGTCCGGCAGGTTGGTCGTGCCGGCGTTAGGCTCGATCCAGGTCGCCGTGATCGTGCCGCCATTAGTGAACACGCCGAAATCAGGCCCGGCCATGCCCGGCAATCCGAACTGCTCCACGCCCATGACGGCGGCCACGTTCGTGTTCCAATGAAAAGAAAATTGGAAGCTGCTGATGTTCGTGAAGTGGCTGGCCCGAATCGGCACCACCACCTGCGAGTTGGTCACGCCGTTGGTGCTGCCCACGATGAACGTCAGATTGGCCGCCTGGGTCACCCCCGTCCCGAGACCAAGCCCTAGGGCGAGCAGGAGGGAAACAGAGCGTAGCGCTCGGCCGGATTTCAATTTCATGCTGGAGTCGTTCATAGAGTTTAAGGACGCGCTGATGATTATTCGATCCGGACGCGATAGAACCGCTGACGGGCGGCGGGGGCCGGGTCCGCGAGGCGGTGGGCCGCGCCATCACCGCTCAAGGGCGGCAAGGCCGTCCAGTTCGTGCCCGGCAGCACGTCGGTATATTCGAGGGTGTAAGTCTTGCCGCTGACCGTCGGAATCGTGACCCCAAAAGTCATCCCGAATGTTCCGCCATCCAGCGCGGCCGGAGTCAGGAAGAGGCCCGTGGGACTGGCCAGACTGGCCTGCCCATCAATCGCTCGGAAGGTGGCGGGCGCAAAGTTAACGGCCGCTTCGCACAAGGCGACGGCATCGAGGAAGGCCAGGCGCGAGCCACTGCCCTTGGTGCCGATGAGATCAAAGCGCACGGCAAACATCACGGTCCCGTCGGCCAGGTTGACGCCTTGCGCGCCGGGGTCATCCCACGAGAAAGCCAACCGTCCACCCGCAGCCTGCGCGGTGCCGAAACTGCCGCCGCCCATTCCGCCCACGCCATATTGTTCGGTGCCGGCATAACGCAGCACGGCCGGGTCCCAAGTGAGCGTGCCCTGCGCGCTGGTCACCTGACTAAAGCCGCCCACCGTCACCTGCACGACGACACTGGCGCCCGGCAAATTGGTGGGGCTGCTGGCCCGAAAACTGACCACGGGTTTCGTATCCTTGCCGGCGGCGCGAGCCAGGCTGGAACCGCCGGCCGAAGTCCATGAACTGTTCACGTCCCCCAGCTTCACGGCCAAGAAATGCTGGCCGGCGATGTCCGAAGCCACGCCCGGATAGGTCCGGTTCGTCGGCGCGTTCCAAGGGGCCAGCATGTCCGGGAAAACATAATCCGAGGGCAGGAAGCGCCACAGGCCGACCGGGAATTTGTTCGTGATGCCCAGCACCAGCCGGCGCATGAACGAAAGATCGAGCGTGGAAATGGAACCCGAACCATCCACATCAGCCGCCAGCAGTTTGTAGGGCGTGTCGAGACTGGTGACGTTCAGGATGTGGCGCCGGACGAGCGAAATATCCAGCGTCGTCACGCCATCCGCCGGCGAGCCGGCGGTCGGGGCCAGCGGCATGATGACCACATTGCTCGCCGCATCAAACACACAGCCAAACGTGCCGTCCGCCGCGCTGGTGCCAAGCGTGTTGGTGGGACCGACCAAAGTTGTTCCCGCCACGCGCTTGTCCGAGACCGTCGCGGGATAGTTCGTGGGCGAGAACACAATGCCGCTGACCGTGGCAATGGCCCGACCGAAGACGGTCTGGCTGCAGGTCACGCTGTTGCTGCAACCATCGGTCGCGCGCCAGATGCGGGTGGCGGTGAAGCCACTGCCGCAACTGCCATTGGTCACCGTGCTGACGATGGTGATGTTGGTCACGGCCGTCCCGCTGGCCACATCCAGCGCGGTGGGGAGGTCAAACGTCCAGGCCCCGAGGCAGTTGATGTTCTTGTTCGTGGCACAGGTGATGACCGGCGCGGTGGTATCGCGGAGGGTCACGGTTTGCGCGCAGTTGATCCTGTTGTTGCAGGCATCGGCCAGTTGCCAGGTGCGCGTGGCGCTGAAAGTCGGGCCGCAGAAACCAGCCAGGTTCGTGACCGTGCTGAGGATGCTGATGGTGACATTGGTGCCACCGCAGACATCCGTGCCGGTGGGCGGGTCGAAGCTCCAAGGTTGGCCAAACTCAATCGTCTTGTTCGTCGCGCAGGTCGGTACTGGCGGCGTCGTGTCCACCACCAGCACGCTCTGGCTGCAGAAGTTCAAGTTGCCGCAGCCGTCCACGGCCTGCCAGGTGCGCGTGGCCAGGAAGGTCGGGCCGCAGAAGCCGCCGGTGTTGGTCGTGGTGCTCAGGACAAAGACCGTGACGTTGGTGCCAACACAGTTGTCGATGGCGGTGGGCGGCGTGAAATTCCAGGCGCTGCCACATTCGACCGTCCGGTTGGTCGTGCAGGTGAAGATGGGCGGCGTGGTATCGACCGCCGTGACGATCTGAACACAGAGGCTGACATTGGTGCAGGCATCGGTCAGCGCCCAGGTGCGGGTGGCCGTGTAGCCGCAGGAACCGGTGGCATTGGTCACGGTGGTCAGGATGCTCACGGTGACATTCGTGCCGCCGCAGTTGTCCGTGCCCGTCGGCGGATCAAAGGCCCACACGTTGCCACATTCCACCGTCTTGTTCGGCCCGCAAAAGGTCACGACCGGCGGAGTCGTATCCACGACCCGCACCGTCTGGCTGCAGGTGCTCTTGTTGGAGCAGGAGTCCGTCGCCTCAAAAGTCCGCGTGATCGTCAGGGTGTTGCCGCACATGCCCACGAGGTTCGTGGTGGTGCTGGAGACGCGGATTGTCACATTGGTGCCGCCGCAGAATTCCACCGCCGAGGGGGTGTTGAAGGTCCAGGCGCTGCCACATTCGACTGTCTTGTCGGGCACACAGGTGATGACCGGTGGCGGCGTGACCACGCTCACCACTTGCGTGGCGAGAACATGGCTGCCGCAGGCATCGGTCGCATCCCAGATGCGGGTGGCGGTGTAGGTGGGACCGCAGCCGAGGTTGGTCACCGTGCTGACCACAAAGACGCTCGCACCCGGCGTCCCGCAATTCCCCGCCTCCACCGGCGGATCAAAATTCCAGACCGCGTTGCACAACGGGGCTTTGTTCGAGGCGATGAGGAAGGGGGCTCCGTTCTGCGTCACGGTGAAGGCGCGGCCCGCGATGGTCACCACGCTGGAGCGCGGGGTGGCACTGAGGTTCTGCGCCACGCTGTAGCGGACGGTGTTCGAGCCGGTGACACTGGTCCCGGTGAGAATGGTGATCCAAGGGTTGGTCTTGACCACGGGCCAGGTGCAAAGAGTCGGCGAGGTCACGACCACCTGGCTGGTGTCCGCCAGGAAGCCATGCGCCATGCTCGTCGGAGTGATGGTGTAGTTGCAGACCAGGCCGGCTTGAAAAACCGTCACCGATTGACCAGCCACCGTGATCACCGCCGAGCGCGCCGACGGGCTGGGATTGGCGGAGACGCTGTAGCTCACCGTCCCGTTGCCGGTGTAGCTCGCTCCCGAAGTGATGGTGATCCACGAGGCGACCTTGGTCGCCGTCCACGGGCACACGTTGCTGGTGGTCACGCTGATCAAACCATTCTCCGCCTCGAAGCCGTGGGACAAACTGAAGGGCGTGACCGCGAACGAGCAGAAGACGGTCGCCTGGGTCACCGAGAACGGCTGCCCGCCGACCAGAATGACGCCGATCCGGCTCGCCCCGGTCACGTTCACTCCCACCGTGTAGGTGACGGTGCCACTGTTCGTGCCGCGCAGCGGGGGAAGAACAGAAATCCAGCTATTGGTCTCCGTCACGTCCCAAACACACCCGACCGGCGTGACGACGCTGATCCTGCCCGTCTCCGTCAAGGCGCCGTGGAAGGCTCCGTTGGTCGGCAGGCTGTAACTGCAGGCCGCCCCCAATTGCTCCACAGTGTAGGTCTGGTCACCGATGGTGAACGCGCCGATCCGGTTCAGGAAACCGGGGTTTGACTGCACCGCATAGCTGATGACCGCCGGCCCGGCCCCATTGGTCGGCGAGGTGATGGCAATCCAACCGTTGGTGTTGTTGACCGTCCAACTACATTCCGTGACGGTGCCCACACTCACCGAGCCGGTATCAGACAACGAACCAAACAGGCGTCCCGAGGAGGTCAGCGTGTACGTGCAGGGCGAGCCAAACTGGATCACCTCAAACGGAACCCCCGCGATGACCAAGTAGCAGGACCGGGTGCTGGGGTTGGGATTTTGCGCCACCGTAAAACGAACCAGGCCGTTGTTCGTGCCTTCCCCGCCAGCCTTGATGGCTATCCAAGGATTGGTATTCACCACCGACCAGGTGCAGCCCCCGGATGAGGCTACGCTGACCAGTCCGGTGACGTTCCCCGAAGAAAGCGGAGGCTCGGTCCGGTGACTGGCGGGCGTGACCGTGTAGGCGCAGGTGATGCCCGCCTGCCGCACTGTGAAGACCTGCCCGGCCACCGTCACCGTGCCCGTCCGACCGAGGGCCGAGGGATTGGCACTCACCGAGTAAGTCACCGGCCCGCTCCCGTTATTATTCGCACTCGAAAGAATGCTGATCCACCCATTCGGATTAAGGACCGTCCAAGGACAGCCCACGAGCGTGGCCACATTCAAGGAATTGGTTTCTGCACCCGGGCCGTGTCCCCCGTTGGTGGCGGAAAGGGTGAACGTGCAGGCCAGGCCCGTCTGCACAATCGAGAAAGTCTGACCGGCGACTTGCACCAAACCGGTGCGCGAGGCTCCGGTGGGATTCGGGTCAAAGCCAAAGATCATCGAAGCGCTGCCCACTCCGCTCAGATCGGTAAAAATCTGCACCCAGGGATTGGTGTTCACCAGCGTCCATGGGCAACCGATCAGGGTGTTCAACTCGAAGGTGTCGAAATCCCCGTTCGCCGTGTAGAAGGCGTTGGTCGGACTCAGTGAATAGACACAAGGCGAAGCTTGCTGGGTCACGGTCAGCACCTGCCCGGCCACCAGCACCAGGCCGGTGCGGGCAAACGAAGCCGGGTTGGCGCTGATCGCGTAGGTCACCACGCCGGTGCCGGTGCCGTTTGTGCCTGCGAGGATGGTAATCCAGTTGTTCGTGTTGTTCACCGCCCAGACACAGCCTACGGGCGACAACACCGTCACAACATTCGTGGCGGCCGTGAAGCTATGCACGCGATTGGAAGGACTGAGCGTATAGACACAGGGCACGCCCGTCTGCGTCACGGTGAAAGTTTGATCACCGATGAGCAGCACGCCGGAGCGGGTCAATGAACTTCCATTCGACGCCACCGAGTAGGTCGCTGTGCCGCTGTTGGTGAAATTCGTGCCGCCGACAATGGTGATCCACGAGTTCGTGTTCAACACGCCCCAGCGGCAGCCAGTCAGCGTGGTGTTCGTCACCGTGCCCACTTGCGCGGTGAATCCATGCAGCGCACTGGAGGACGACAGCGTGAAGGTGCAGGGTGCGCCGGCCTGCGTCAGCGTGAAGGTGCGGTTGGCCATCTGCACCGTGCCGGTGCGTCCGATGCTGCTCGGATTGGCCGCGACGGTGTAGCTCACATTGGTGCCGCCGCCAAAACTGGTGAAGGGGAACGTCACCCAAGCGTTCGTGTTCTGCACCGTCCAGGCGCAGCCTTCGGCGACGGACATGAACACCGATCCATTCTCGCTGCCATACCCGTGCGCCTGCGTCGGCGGGGTCAGGACATACAAACAAGTCGCGACCAATTGCGTGACCGCGAAATCCCGGCCCGACACCCGGATGATCCCGGAGCGACCCGTGGTGAGAAGATTTTCTGCCACGGAATACGTCACCGTGTTGGTGCCGGTACCGTTGAGCGAAGAGAGAATGGTAATCCACGCATTCGTGTTCGAGACCGTCCAAGCACAAGCCCCGGAAGGCGTCACGGTGAACGAATTCGTTTCCGGGTTCGCCGGGTGCGTGCGGCCCGTCGGCGACAGCGTCACCGGGCAGGTGTTGGCAGTCTGCGTGACGAAGAACGGACGCCCCGCCACCGTCACCACCCCGGTGCGGCCCAAGCCGTTTGGATTGTAAGCCACGATGTAAGTCGCCGTGCCGTTCCCGACGCCGTTGGTCGCCGAGGTGATGAAGACCCAGGTGTTCGTGTTGTCCACCGTCCAAGCGCAACCCGTGGGCGAGGCCACGGCCACCGAGCCGGTCGCCCCGACAAACGCAGCGGCCACATTCGTCGGCGTGAGGGTGAACACGCACGGCACGCCGTCCTGGTTGATGGTGAAAATCTGATCCGCGATGACCACCACGCCGCTCCGCGCGAGAGCCGTGATATTGGACGCCACCGCATAGCTCACGCTGCCGTTGCCCATCCCATTGGTCGCCGAGGTGATGGTGATCCAGGCGTTCGTGTTGTCCACCGTCCAAGGACAACCGCCGGGTGAAGTCACCGCCACTGATCCGGTGTCCAAGTTGAAGCCATGCGCCCGGTTCAGCGGCGTGAGCGCGAAGCCACAGGACACGCCACTCTGACTGACGGTGAAGGTCTGCCCGGCAACAGTCAGCACGCCGCTGCGCGTCAGGCTGCTGGCATTGGAAGCCACGGTGAAGCTCACCGTGCCGTTGGAAATGCCATTGGTGCTGGAGGTGATGGTGATCCACGAATTGGTGTTCACCGCCGTCCACTGGCAGGTCATGGGGGCGCTCACGGTCACGGTGCCCGCTCCGCCCGCAGGGGTGAACGACCCGGCGTTGGTGCCCAAGGCGTAAGTGCAAGTGCCGAGCACATTGACCACGGCGGGCACGAAGGTCGCGGTCAGCAAATTCGCATCCGCATCGGAGATGCCCTGTTCAATCGGTGAGTTGGTGAAATTTACCGGCGTGCTGGCAAAGCTCGTTCCAGCCTTGGCCGAGAAGAGCGCCTCGGCCAGGACATTGGAACCCGGCTCGAACACCTGGCCGGAGAAAACATCCAGGCTCACGGCCAGACCCACCCGGCCCTGGGCCAGTTCGCTCGTGTTCACGTTGGGCGGCGCAGCGTTCTGATTCGTCGCGTCGATGCCCAGCACGGCTCCGACAAAAGTCAGCAGATTCGTGTCAAAGCTCAGGCTGAAGCCCACCGCGTTTTCGATGCCGGTCGATTCGAGCACCACCAGCACCCGGTTGGTCTGGCCGCGCGCCACATTCATGTCCACCGCGCGCACGATGCGCAACGAACCGGCCTGCGCGATGTGGAAAGGCACGCCGCCGATGAACAGATTGCCGTTGCGCAGGGTGCCGGAGTTGGTGGTCACGGTGTAATTCACCGTGCCGAAGCCCGCTCCGTTCGTGGGCGAAGTGATGGTGATCCAAGTGTTCGTGTTGCTCACCGTCCAACTGCACTCGTTGCTCGCCGTCACCGTGAGCGAACCGCCGCCCGAGGCGAAACCATGCACGGCGCTCGACGGTGAAAAGACATAGGTGCAGGGCTTGGACGCCTGCGTGACGGTGTAGGGCTGCCCGGCAATGACGACCACGCCCGAACGCGCGGTGAAGACCGGGTTGGCCGCGATGTTGTAAGTCACGTTCGAGTTGCCCGCGCCGCCGTTGCCGCCGGTGATGGTGATCCACGAATTGGTGTTGACCACGCTCCAGCCGCACAGGATGTCCGCCGTGACGCTCACCGAACCGGACTCAGCGCCGCCGCCATGCGCGACGGCGGGCGGCGTGATGACATAAACGCAAGGCGCACCCGCCTGGCGCACCTGCAACGTCTGATTGGCAATCGTCACCGAACCGGTCCGGCCCAGCACGGCCGTGTTCGTCGCCACCGTGTAGAAGAGACTGCCGCCGCCCGTGCCGCTCGTCGCCGGGATGGTCGTGATCCAAGTATTCGTGTTGACCACGTTCCAGACGCAGCCCAGTGGCGTGATGACATTCACCGCGCCCGTTTCCGTGGCCGCGCTGTGCTGCACGAGCGAGGACGACAGCGTATAAGTGCAAGCAGCGCCCGTCTGGCTGACCGAGAAATTTTGCCCGGCCACAGTCACGACACCCGTCCGCCCGTATGAAGCCGGATTCGGTTCCACCGTGTAAGTCATGGTGCCGTTGTTCGTGCTGGTGAATGCGCTCGTGATGGTGATCCAAGAATTGGGGTTGAACACGTTCCAGATGCAACCCAGTCCGGTGGTCACAGCCACGGAACCAGTCTCCGCATTCGCGCCATGCACGGCGTTGGACGCCGACAAGGCGAACGAACAAGGCACGCCCGCTTGGCTGACTGGATAAGCCGCGCCGCCAATGGTGATGATCGCGGTGCGCGGCGTGCCGATGGGGTTGGCGGCCACCGAGTAGGTGAAGCTGCCGGCCCCCGTGCCATTGGTCGCGCTCGTGATGTTGATCCAGGGATTCGTGTTCACGATGCCCCAGGCGCAGCCCACGCTGCTCGCATTGATCGCCACGGTGGCGCTTTCGGAATTGAAACCGTGCGTCCCGCTTCTCGGCACCATGGCGAAACCGCAGTTCGTGCCCCACTGGTTAAGGAAGAAAACGTCGCCCCCCACATTGATCAGGCCGGAACGCAGCGCGCCGCCGGTGTTCTTGGTGATGCCGTAGCCCACGGTGAGGTTGCCCACCCCGACCGAGTTGGAAAGCACCGTGACCCAGTCGTTGGTGTTCAACACCGACCAGGAACAGCCCGCGCCCGCCGTGACCACGACGGTGTTCGAGGCCGCGCCCGTGCCGTGAATACGATTGGTCGGAGAAACGCGGAAGGTGCAACCCGTGCCGACCTGCGTGAGACCAAAGGCGACGCCGCCGATGTTCACGAAACCGGAGCGTGCATCAAAATTGTTGTTCGCCGCCACCGCGTAGCCAATCAGGCCGCCGCCCACGATGCCCGGGCCGCCGCCGATCGTGACCCAACTGTTCGTGTTCAGCACCGGCCAGGTGCAGTCGGGCAGGCTCACCACTCCGATGACCCCGGACTCGGCCAGCGCGCGATGCACCCAGTTGCTCGACTGCAAGGCGATGAAGCAAGTGAGTCCCGGCGCCTGCGTGACGGTGAAGTTCTGCCCGGCCACGCTGACGGTGCCCGTGCGACTGAGCACGCTGTTGTTCGCCAGCACGCGGTAGCTGGCCACGCCGCTGTTCGTGTTGTTTGCCGCCGAAAGAATTTCGATCCACGCGTTCGCGCTGACCACGCTCCACGGGCAGCCGATCAAAGTCGTGACTGTCACCGCGTTCGTTTCCAAGCCCGCGCCATGCGCCGCGTTGTTGGCACTGAGCACATAACTGCAAGCCGCGCCCGCCTGCGTCACCGTGAAGTTCAGCCCCGCCACGCTCACCACGCCGGTGCGCGGAATAGCCGTCGGATTCGCCAGCACGCGGTAGCTGGTCACGCCGCTGTTCGTACTGTTTGCCGCCGAGAGAATTTCAATCCACGCGTTCGTGCTCACCACGCTCCACGGGCAGCCGATCAAAGTCGTCACCGTCACCGCGTTCGTTTCCAAGCCTGCGCCGTGCGCCGCGCTGTTGGTGTTGAGCGTGAAACTGCAGGCCGCTCCGGTCTGACTGACCGTGAAGACCTGCCCGGCCACGCTCACCACCCCGGTGCGGGCAATCGCCGTCGGATTGGCGAGCACACGGTAGCTGACCACGCCGCTGTTCGTGTTGTTGGTCGCCGAGAGCACGTTGATCCACGGGTTCGTGTTCAACACCGTCCAAGTGCAGCCAATCAGCGTCGTGACGGATACGGCGTTGGTTTCCAGTCCCGCCCCGTGCGCCGCGCTGTTTGACGCGACGAGGAAATTACATGCCGCCCCCATCTGGCTCACCGTGAAGTTCTGTCCCGCGAGGCTCACCACGCCCGTGCGACCGATGGCCGTTGGATTGGCCAGCACGCGGTAGCTCGCCACGCCGCTGTTCGTGTTGCTCGCGGATGAGAGGATTTCGATCCACGCGTTCGTGCTGGTCGCATTCCAAACGCAACCCACCAGAGTCGTCACCGTCACCGCGTTAGTTTCCAGCGCCGCGCTGTGCGCCGCGGTGTTCGTGTTGAGCGTGTAACTGCAAGCGGCTCCAACCTGCGTCACCGTGAACCCCTGACCCGCGATGCTAACCACACCGGTGCGACCAATGGCCGTCGGATTGGCCAGCACGCGGTAGCTCGCCACACCGCTGTTCGTGTGGCTGGCCGCACCGAGTATTTCGATCCAAGAGTTCGTGCTCACCGCGCTCCAAGTGCAACCAATCAAGGTCGTCACCGTCACCGCGTTGGTTTCCAAGCCAGCGCCGTGCGCCGCGCTGTTGGTGTTGAGGGCAAAATTACAGGCGGCTCCGACCTGGCTCACGGTAAAGTTCTGTCCCGCGATGCTCACCACCCCGGTGCGACCAATGGCCGTGGGATTCGCCAGCACCCGGTAGCTCGCCACGCCGCTGTTCGTGTGACTGGCCGCGCCGAGAATTTCGATCCACGAGTTCGTGTTCGCCGCGCTCCAGTTACAGCCGATCAGCGTCGTCACCGTCACCGCGTTCGTCTCCAACCCCGCGCCGTGCGCCGCGTTGTTGGTGCTGAGAACAAAAGTACAAGCCGCGCCCGCCTGTGTGACTGTGTAATCCTGTCCGGCAACGCTCACCACGCCGGTGCGTCCGATGGCTGTGGGATTCGCCAGCACGCGATAGCTGATGCTGCCGCTGTTGGTGCTGTTCGTCGCCGAGAGGACATTGAGCCAAGGATTCGTGTTCACCGCGCTCCAGACGCAGCCCACCAGCGTCGCCACGGTCACGGAACCCGTCTCGACATTCGCCCCGTGCGACGCGCCGCTGGGAGCGATGGAGAAGAAGCAATTCGCGCCCGACTGCGTGACGGTGAAATTCTGCCCCGCGACGCTCACCAAGCCTGTGCGCTGAAGCGCCGTCGGATTGGCGACCACGCGATAGCTGACCACTCCGCTATTCGTGTTGTTCGTCGCCGAGAGGACGTTAATCCACGGGTTCGTGCTGACCGCACTCCAAACGCAGCCGTCGAGTGTCGTCACCGTCACCGTGCCGGTGGTGGAATTCGCGCCGGGCGACGCGCTGGTCGGAGCCAGCAAGTAGGTGCAAACCGCGCCAGTCTGCGTCACGAAGAAACTGTAATTGGCGATGATGACTTCGCCGGTGCGCGCATACGAAGTCGGGTTGGCCTGCACGCCGTAGGTCACGCTGCCGCTGTTCGTGTAGTTCGTGCCGGTGAGAATCGTGATCCAGGGATTCGTGTTCAACACGCTCCAGGGACAGCCCGTGAGCGTGGCCACCGCCACGAAACCCGTTTCCGAACCCGCGCCGTGCGCCGCGTTGTCCGGCGCGACGAAATACGAGCAGGCTTCGCCCGCCTGCGTAACCGTGAAGCTCTGCCCGGCTACACTGACCGAGCCGGTGCGAGCGATGGCCGTAGGGTTGGCGAGCAGGCTGTAGCTCACCGCGCCGCTGTTGGTGTAGCTCGTCCCGGAGAGAATCGAAATCCAAGGATTGGTGTTCGAAGCGTTCCACACGCAGCCCACCAGCGTCGTCACCGCCACGGAACCGGTGGCGGCACTCGCGCTGTAGGAAGAATTGCTGGGCGCAATGCCAAAGCTACAAGCGGCTCCCGCTTGCGTGACTGTGAAAGCCTGTCCGGCAATGCTGACCAGTCCCGTGCGGGAGAGTGCGGTGGGATTGGCCTGCACGCCGTAGCTCACGCTGCCGCTGTTCGTGCGATTCGCGCCGGAGAGAATCGTGATCCAAGAGTTCGTGCTGACCGCGCTCCAAGTGCAACCGATCAGCGTCGTCACCGACACGGCGTTCGTCTCCGCGCTCGCTCCATGCACCGCGCTGTTG
>JAYVWQ010000573.1:0-7314 GCA_043785945.1 Akkermansia sp. | reverse complement strand
ATGTCGAAGGACAGCCTCGTCATCGTGAACCTCTCCGGTCGCGGCGACAAGGACGTGCAGACCGTGGCGGGGATCGTGAAGTTGTAACGGAGCGCCGGGACACCACTGACAACCCTGTCCGTCAGACAGCGGTGATGATTCCCAGTCGCTCCGCCTCGGCTCGAATCTCCGGCCCGATCCGCTTCTTGATCTCTTCGATATGTGCCAGTCGCTCCGACTCCAACCCGGTTTCCACCAGGCACCGCTTGATCTGCCACCAACCGGCATCCCAGTGTTCTACCTTGAAGGTTGCGGTCGGCAGGTCTTTGAACCGTTTGTAGAATGATTTGTAGATTTCCCGCGCCACAGACAACAACTCCTCGCACGGCCAGTCGAGCTTCTGCTCCGCCAGCCACGGTGCCATGAAACGATCCACGGCGTCCTGCTTTAATGACCGGGCGATGTCGGAATCGGAGACTTCCCACTTCCTGACGGTCGCCGCCGGGAACGGAAAGAAATGGTTGATGATTTGGTAGGTCTCACCCCGATAGCTGACGTTGCGAAGCGATGCAGTCTGGTTCGAGTCGGCGAACAGGCTCCACACGACGCACTGGCGGATGAAGCCGGCGCTGGGCTTCGCCTCCGGCATCAAGAACTGGTCGCGGTCGTTCAACCAAGTTTTCTTCACGTTCTTGCGCACGGCGTGAATGATCATCGCCTTCTCGAAATTCTCTGGCGTGATCGAGAGTGCGCCCGCGCTCACGTACGGGCCGGAGAGCAGCGCCACGTTGTTGTAGTTCTGCACGTCGTTGCCCTTGCACATGAGCGAGGCGAGGAAGCCTTTGGCCACGCGATCACGCACGTCTTCGTTGCCCGCCTTGACGGAAATCGCTCCGCCCAGCGGCGGCAGAGTTTCCGTGGCTGGCACGCGCTCGATCCACTTGCTCAGGAAACGGTCGCGATGTTCGGAGGCGATGACCTTCCGGCCCAGCTTGCTCGTGTCATCGTCCAGCACTGTCACTTCGATCTTCTGCGCCTCGAGTTTCTTTTGCTTGGTCAAATCCCAGACGAGGAAACCGATGGGAAACGGGTTCCCCGCCTGCGTGCCGGAGAAGTTCGCGGATGAGAAAACAAAGCCGTCCTCGAAACCAAACTGGAAAACCTGGTCGCGAAACTTCTGGTCGTTGTTCGCGTTGACGTACTTGAGCGTGGAGAACAAGCCCAGATGCGCTTCTTTGCCGGCGAACTCCTGCCGGATGCGAAACAGAAACTGCGCGAACAGCTCGCGCGATACTTCGCCCAGCCCTGCCGCGTGCATGAGCGGACGAATCTTCGTCTCGCTCACGCTCTTCTTGCTCTCGCCAGAATAGCCCGCCTTCTGCGCCGTGGCGAACGGTGGATTGATGAAGATGATCCACTTGATGTCCGGGTTCATCAGGTCGCGCAGCAGATTGTCCGGGCGCTTGCGCTGGCGGTCAAAGAGCGACTCGTGGTCGAACACGCTCTCTACGTCGTCGTTGAGGTAGTCGTATTGAAAAACCGTCGCGCCGGGAAACACGCGCTTGCAGTGCTGCACGTCCTCGTGATGCAGCGTCGAGAGGTAGATGCTCGGATAGGCGTCCGCCGGGAGGAACCACTCCAGATTTCCCGTGCCGGCGGCCATGTCCCAGAGGCGGTAATTCTTCGTCCACCATTTCGGGCCGATGACGCACTCCAGGTAGCTGTGCGCCTTGCGCGCGAACCCGACCGGCGTGAAGAACTCGCCTGTGAACCGGCGAATCGGATCGTCCGTCAGCCGGTCCACTTTCGCGAGAATGTTTCGGACGGTGGCGGGTTCGGTGACTTTCTCGTAGTTCGACCAGAACCACTCGTACTCCTTGGGCAGGATTTTCTTGGCCCGCCTTTCCTCCGGCCCGACGAGGAAGACAACCTTGTTCTCCTTGGCGTCGTAGATCGAGCGCCCCTGCTGGATGTCGCATAGGAAATAGCGCGAGGATTTGGTCCCGTTGCGCACGGCGTCGCCGAAGCACTTGTTCCAGTAGTCAAAAACCTCCTCGAAGTTTTCTTCGGTGATCAGTTTCTTCACCCGGAAGTCGAACTCGGTCTGGGTCGCGCGATGGTGGGTCAGAGCTTGGTAGAACAGCTCGTATTCGGACTCATTGAGCACGTCAAAAACCTTGATGGCATTGGTTTCCGGTGACGCCGTCAGATCGGCGACCAGCTTCTCATCAGGCTGGCTGGGCGCGAGTTCCCAGTCATACTTGCGCTCGTTGTTGAAGAACTTCTGCCACTTCCTTGTCTCCGTGAAAAACGCCTGCCGCGAATCCGCCATGCAAAGCACCGGCGGCACAACTTTGTCCGCGTAGCCGAGACGCAGCCGGCGAACGTAGTAAATCACCTGCGCCAACACTGCGGCGCGGGCTTCCCGCTTGTGCAGGCCGCGAGAAAACTTGAACTCGAAGAAAATCTCCGGCGAATAGAGGTCGTGGTGAAACTCCGTGTCGTAATCCAAACCGAAATGCCCGGCGTAAGCGTGCTTGACCTCCTCCTCGGTTTTCGCCTTGAGCAGTGCCGTGCTGAAGCTGGAAAAGTTCTTCGCCATTTAAGTTACGCCCGAGCCGCTGAGCGCGTCGCTTGGTCAACCTTAGCCGAAGAATCCCCGAATCGTCTCGACCACATGGGTGACATGCTCGTCCTTGAGTTCGGGATACATCGGGAGCGGGAGGATGAGTTCCGAAATTTTTTCCGCGACGGGGAAATCACCGCGCTTCCAGCCGTGCGTCTCGTAGAGCTTTTGCAGGTGGAGCGGCTGCGGGTAGTAAATGATCGAGGGCACGCCGCGCTCGCCCATGTATTTCAGCAACTCATCCCGGCGTTGAGTGAGCAGCGCATAGACGTGGAAGACGTGGTTGTTGCCGTCCGCCGTGACGGGAAAGTCCAGCGGCAGTCCTTGCAGGCCGCGCGTGTAGGCGGCGGCGACTTCGGCGCGGCGCGCATTCCAGCTTTTCAAGTGCGGCAATTTCACGCGCAGGATGGCGGCCTGGAGTTCGTCGAGCCGCGAGTTGTAACCGTGCAGGTCGTGGAAGTAGCGGCGCTCGATGCCGTGGACGCGGAGCATCTTGAGCTTCTTGGCCAGCGCCTCGTCATTCGTCACCACCATGCCGCCGTCGCCGTCCGCGCCGAGGTTCTTGGTGGGATAAAAGCTGAAACAGCCGAGCGCGCCGTGGCTGCCGACGGGCTTGCCCCGGTAAGTCGCGCCGATGGCTTGCGCGCAATCCTCGACGAGATGGATGCC
The DNA here is from genome assembly GCA_043785945.1 of Akkermansia sp. Classification (GTDB taxonomy): domain Bacteria; phylum Verrucomicrobiota; class Verrucomicrobiia; order Limisphaerales; family SIBH01; genus JANNGC01. The sequence continues at coordinate 4,040 of JAYVWQ010000573.1, read as the reverse complement.
GCGCGGCTTGGCGAGCGCGAACAGTTCGTCGAGCGGCGCGGCCTGGCCGAAGAGGTGGACGGGAATGATGGCCTTGGTTTTGGCCGTGATTTTCTTCGCCACCTCGGACGGATCGAGGTTGAAGGTGCGCGGATGGACGTCGGCAAAAACGATCTTCGCGCCGACCTGATGAATGGATTCCGCCGGGGCGATGTAGGTGAAGGGCGTGGTGATGACTTCATCGCCGGGACCGATGTCCAGCGCGCGGAGGGCGAGCGTGAGCGCGTCGGATCCGGAGTTCACGCCCACGCCGAACTTCGCCCCCGTGTAGGCGGCCACTTCCTGTTCGAACGCGGCCACATTGGGACCGAGGACGTAGTGTCCACCGGCCAAAGTTTTTTCGACGGCGGGCAGCAGTTCAGCTTTGAGCGACTCGTATTGCGCCTGGAGATTGAGAAACGGAACATTCATGTGCGCGCGGATTGAAGGGGAAGGGCGGGGGGGTTGCAACTTCTGAAAAGCCTGGCTGTGAAGCAAAAACACCAACGGTGCGCCTTTTTCTCGGCGCGCCCGTTGGTGCTGGGAGTCTGATGCTTTACTTTGCCGGCTTCATCTGCGCCTTCGCCTCCGGCATCCACTTTTGCAAATCGGCGATGCGCTTGTCATCCAGCGGATGGGTGCGCAAAAATTCCGGCTGGCTGGATTGACCTTTGTGCGACTCGGAAAATCTCTGCCAGAAGCGCACGGCCTCCTCCGGGTTGTAACCGGCCTGGGCCATGTAGCGCAGCCCCACGCGGTCCGCCTCGGATTCCTGCACGCGGCTGAAGGGCAGTTCCACAAAATACTTGCCGCCCACTCCAAAGGCCGTCATGGCCGCCGCCTGATACTTTTCCGTGACCAAACCGCCCGCCGCCGAGGTGACGGTCTGCACGGCCATGGCGTCGCTCATGCGTTCGTTGCCGTGGTGTTGCGAGGCATGCGCGACCTCATGACCGATGACCGTGGCGAGGCCTGCCTCGGTCTGGGTGATGGCCAGAATGCCGGAGTACACACCCACTTTGCCGCCGGGCAGGCAGAAAGCGTTGGCCTCGGGGCTGTCAAAAACCACGAACTCCCATTTCGCATCCGGCAGTTCCTTCTGGGTCTGGGCCGCGATGCGCGCGCCCACCTTGGCCACGAGGGCGTTGTGCTCCGGATTTTTGCTGATGGGAACGGTCTTCTTCATCTCGTTGAAGGCAGTCAGCCCGAGCTGGCTCTCCTGATCCTTGGAGACGAGAATGAGTTGACGCCGCCCTGTCGCCGAAGTGGTGCAACTGGTGAGGGTGAAAAGTGAAATCGCGGTCAGCCCGCCGAGGATTAAAGTGTGAAGCGCTTTTTGCATGGCGAAGACAACATCACAGTTCGGGACCGAGGACAAGTGGGTAGAACACCGGAGGGCAGGGTGGGTGGAAGGGTAACGAGTGTTGACGAGTGCTTCGATGGTGGGCCGCGTCGCTCCGCGCGCGCCGGGGATAGTCCGCAGGGAGGGACGGTTCGTGCTGACGGAGTTTCTGGTGCTCCTTTTTACGTCTCGCCGATCCGGCGGCGCGCGCGGAGCGACGCGCCCTACCTCCCACTTTCTCGGCTATCAAGGGCTGTGAGAATTCACCCACAATTCCAGTGATGAGACAAAAAAGGCGCGCTGGTTGCCCAGCGCGCCGGTGTTTCAAAAGCTCTTGGAGCGATTAATGGCTGTGCGTGGTGCCATCGGGATGGGTGTGCTCACCGCCGCCGATGGGGCGGGGGGCGTCACCGGTGCGGGGTTCGCTGGGGCCACGGTTTTCACCGCCCGCCCGTGGTTCACGCGGGCCACGGTCGCCGCCGCGATCCCCGCTGCGAGGGCCGCGATCTCCGCCCCGTCCGCCCCGGTCTCCACCGCGACCACCACGGTCTCCGCCCCGATCTCCACCGCGGGGGCCGCCATGATCAGGACCACCGCGATCGGGACCGCTGCGTTCCGGACCCCGGTCGGGACCGTGCTTGGCTTCGTAGTCGGCCTTTTCCTTGGCGGCCGTTTCCTGGTCGCGCTCTTCCATCGCGGCGCGGCGCGAGAGACGCACGCGGCCCTTTTCATCGACGCCCAAGCACTTGACCCAGATTTCGTCGCCCATCTTGACGATGTCCTCGGCCTGCCGGACGCGGAAGGTGGCGAGTTCGCTGATGTGAACGAGTCCGTCGCGACCGGGCAGGAATTCGACGAAGGCGCCGAATTCTTTGATGGTCACAACCCGGCCCCGGTAAATCTTGCCGGTCTCGGCTTCCGCCGTCATGCCTTCGATTTCGCGCTTGGCGATCTCCATGCCCTCTGGGGAGGTGGAGTAGATGTTCACCGTGCCGTCGTCCTCGATGTTGATTTCGCAACCCGATTCATCGACGAGGCGCTTGATGTTCTTGCCGCCAGGTCCAATGAGCAGGCCGATCTTCTCGGGGTTGATCTTGAGGGTGATGATGCGCGGGGCGTACTTGCTCATCTCCGTGCGGGGCGCGGCGATGACCTTGGCCATCTCATCGAGGATGAAGATACGGGCCGTGCGGGCGCGCTGGACGGTCTCGGCCATGATGGCGAACGGGATGCCGCGCAGCTTGAGGTCGAGTTGGAAGCCGGTGATGCCGAGGGCCGTGCCCGCGAGCTTGCAGTCCATGTCGCAGAACGAGTCTTCCCAGCCAATGATGTCGGTGAGGAGCGTGTAGTTGGAAATGTTTTCGCCCGCATACTCGGCGCAGATGCCGACGCTGATGCCGGCGACCGGACGGGTCATCGGCACGCCCGCATCCATCAAGGCCAGCGTGCCGCCGCAAACGGACGCCATCGAGGTGGAGCCATTGGACTCCATGATCTCGCTGGTGATGCGGATGGCGTAGGGATAGGTCTCGAGCGGAATCATCGAGAGCAGCGAACGCTCGGCGAGCGCGCCGTGGCCGATTTCGCGGCGGCCCGGTCCCATGATGCGGCCGGTTTCGCCGACGGAGAAATTCGGGAAATTGTAATGCAGCATGAGCTTCTTGCTCGTCTTGCCGCCGGTGTAGGCGTCGAAGTCCTGCGTGTCCTCGTTCGTGCCCATCGTGACGATGGAGATGGCCTGGGTTTCGCCACGCTGGAAGAGCGCGGAACCGTGGGTGCGCGGCAGGATGCCGACTTCGCCGCTGATGGCGCGCACGGCTTCGGGCGTGCGACCGTCGAGGCGCTTGCCGTCCTTGAGGACGAGCTTACGCACGGCTTCCTTCTGGATGTAGTAGAAGGCGTCCTTGAGCACGAAGTCGGTGACTTTTTCCGCGCCGAATTTCGCGACGAGCTTCACGCTCACTTCGTCGGTGACAGCCTTGACCGCAGCTTCGCGGGTCAGCTTGCCGACGGTGAGAAGGGCGCTGACCATCTTGTCACCGGCGAGAGATTTGGCTTCGCTGAGAATTTCCTCGGGAACAATGTTGACCGTGATCTGGCGCTTGGCTTTGCCGACGGCGGCGGTGAGTTCCTGCTGGGCTTTGATGACCGGTTCGCACGCGGTCTGGCCGAACTTGAGCGCGGCGCAGAAATCGTCTTCGGTGATTTCCTTGGCCGAACCCTCATACATGACGACTTCGCCGCGGGCATTGCCCACATAGACGAGATCGAGATCGCTCTCCGCCATTTCGGCATGTGTGGGATTGGCGATGAACTGCCCGTTCACGCGACCGACGCGGGCCGCGCCGAGCGGGCCGTCCCACGGGATGTCGCTGACCATGAGGGCCGCCGACGCGCCGATGATGCTGAGAATGTCGGGATCATTTTCGGTGTCCGTGCTGAGAAGCACCGTCTGCACCTGGACTTCGTTGTACCAGCCCTTGGGGAAGAGCGGGCGAATCGGACGGTCCGTGAGGCGGCACGTCAGGATTTCTTTTTCCGTGGGGCGGCCTTCGCGCTTGAAGTAGCCGCCGGGGAACTTGCCGGCCGCCGCCGCGCGTTCGCGGTAATCGACAGTGAGCGGGAAAAACTCCTGGCCGGGCTTGGACTTGGAAGCGGCGCAGGCGGCGACGATGATGAT
>JAYVWQ010000572.1:0-7297 GCA_043785945.1 Akkermansia sp. | reverse complement strand
TGCGCCATCCGCTCCGTGATGAAGGAAGCGCGCGACGCCGTCGTGAAAGTGGTCGAGCGCATCACCCTCGCCGAGATGTGCGAGCGCGCCCGCAAGCTGGCCGTGGAGCCGGTGAGCGCGGCGGACTTCATGATTTGATCCGGGTCGGGAGAAGCTGAAGCAGGCGATGGAAGTCTGCCAGGCGGGATCAGCAAAATTGAAAGGGGCGGCGCGCGAACGCGCCGCCCCGGTTGATGTTGTCTGAAAAGCCGGACCGTTTCCGCTCACACACAGATTCAAGCGAACCCGGCCCGGCAAAATACCCATCGTCACTTTCACGCCTCTGCCTCAGTCGCCCACCGGCTTTTAAGATCTCCACCCGCCGAGGAGAGCCTCAAATACGTTGAGCGCTTCCCGCCGGACGCTAAAAATTCTCCGTGCATCCCAGACGGGCGGGGAACATCTTGAACCCATGACCGCGCCACGAACCTTTCACAACATCGCCCTCTGCGGATTCATGGGCACGGGCAAATCTTCCGTCGGTCGGATGGTGGCGGATCAGTTGCGCTTTGATTTTCTGGACACGGACACGGTGCTCGAGTCGCGGGCCGGCAAAGTCATCGCGCAGATTTTTGCCGAGCAGGGCGAGGCGGCGTTTCGGGAGCTGGAACGCGGGCTGGTCAAGGAGATGGCCTCGCGCACCCGGACGGTGATTTCCACGGGCGGCGGCTTGGTCGTGGACCCGGAAAATCTGGCCAGCCTCAAACAACATGCGGTCGTTATTTGCCTGTGGGCTTCGCCTGAGACCTTGTGGTCGCGGGTCAAGAATCAGGGACACCGTCCGCTCTTGCAGTACGCCGATCCGCTGGAAAAAATCCGCAAACTGCTCGCCGAGCGCACGCCGTTCTACAAGCAGGCCGACGCGCTGGTGAACACCGAACTGCGCTCGGCCCGCGACGTGGCACTCCAAGTGTTGCACCAGTATCGCGTGGCCCGCACGGCCTCACCTCCGCATCCCGCGCACCCCGCCCATTGAAGGAGTCCATCCGCCAGCGTGCTTTGGAACTCGGCTTTGACGATTGCCGGTTCACCACCGCCGCGCCGCCCGATCACGCCGTCGTTTTCCGCCACTGGATTGAAGCGCGTCAGCATGGCGAGATGGTGTGGCTGGAACGTAACGCGGAAAAACGCGTGGAGCCGGAACTCGTCTTGGCCCACGCGAAGAGCGTCATCTCTCTGGCGGTGTCGTATGGGCAGGGTCCAAGGTCCGAGGTGCAAGGTCCAGGGTCGGGCGTGGTGGCGCGCTATGCGCAGTTTGCCGATTACCACGACGTCATTGCGGAGCGGCTCAAGGCGCTGACCGCCTCGGTGAATGAACTCGGCGGGGCGGAGACGCGCTCGCTTTGGTATGTGGACACCGGGCCGCTGCTCGAACGCGATCTGGCGCAGCGCGCGGGACTGGGCTTCGTCGGCAAACACACCAACCTCATCAGCCGCAAGCTGGGCAACTGGATTTTCCTCTCCGAGATCATCACCACGCTGGAGCTGCCGCCGGACGCGCCGGAGCACAACCACTGTGGTAAATGCACCCGCTGCCTCACGGCCTGCCCGACCAACGCCATCACGGCTCCGTTCAATGTCGATGCGCGCCGCTGCATCTCCTACCTGACCATTGAACTCAAAGGTTCCATGCCCGTAGAACTGCGCCCGCTCATCGGCGCGCGCATCTACGGCTGCGATGATTGTCTGGCCGCGTGCCCGTGGAACAAGTTCGCCCGCGTCGGCGCGATGATGCAGCCGCACGCGCGGCCTGACCTCGACGCGCCGGATTTGCTGGGACTGCTCGCGCTCGACGATGCGGGCTTCAAGGCGAAGTTTGCCGGCACCCCCGTGCTGCGCACCAAGCGGCGCGGCCTGTTGCGCAACGTCTGCGTGGCGCTGGGCAATGTCGGCGACGAGCGCGCCTTGCCCGCGCTGGAAAGAGCGCAGCAGGATCATGAGCCACTCATCCGCGAGCACGCCGCCTGGGCGGTGGAGCAAATCAAGGCGAGGCTTGGTAGCAGTGGTCGCGCTGCGACCACTCCGCCCGCGCCGGGCGGGCGGTCCGGATGAGGCGCACGACTTCGGTCATTCCGTTGCGCCGCTCTGCGCGGCGCTCCTGGTCGCAGCACGACCAGTTTTAAGTGCCCGTTCACGCCGGTTGACGCTCTTCCCACCGGTCGTTAGCTTGCGCCCACGATGATTGCTGCTTCTGCCATTAACAAAACCACCGCCGCTCCCAGCTTTCGGGTGGGTGACGAGCGCCTGATCAAGGTTTCGCCCAGCGCCGCGCAGAAAGTCAGCTCGCTGCTCACGCGGCAGAACCGTCCGCAAGGCGTGCTGCGCGTCTCGGTGGTGGGCGGCGGCTGTTCCGGGCTGCAATACAAGATGGATTTGCAGGACGCGCCCGCCTCGCGCGACATCCTCGTGGAGAGCAGCGGCATCCGGGTCGTGGTCGATCCCAAGAGCGCGCTTTACGTGACCGGCAGCGAACTCGATTACGTCGATGCGCTGACCGACGGCGGCTTCAAGGTGAAAAATCCCAATGCAGCGACGAGCTGCTCGTGCGGGGAGAGCTTCAGCGCTTGAGAAAAGGTTGAGAGTTGAAAGTTGAGGGTGGAGAGTTTCCGAAGCGCGATAACACCGACTTTCTTGTCTCCCAACACTCAACCAGCCACTTTCAACTTGCCATGCCCGACTCCTTCGCCCTCCTCGACGAAGTCCGCCGCCCGTGGCTCGACGCCGAGGCGTTGAAGCAAAAGTTTCTCCCGCTCTCCAGCGCCGCGCATCCTGACCGTACGCACAACGCGCCGGAAGCGGAGAAGCTCGCGACCAACGAGCGCTACGCCGAACTCAACGCCGCCTACAACACCCTTCGCGAACCGCGCGACCGTTTGCTCCACCTCATCGAACTGGAAACCGGGGCCAAGCCCTCCGACATCCAACGCATCCCGCCCGGCACCATGGATTTGTTCGTCGAGGTCGGTCAGCTCTGCCGCGATGTGGATGCCTTTCAAGCCGAGCGCGGCCAAGTGACTTCGCCCCTGCTCAAGGTGCAGATGTTCGAGCGCGGCATGGACTGGACAGACAAACTCCAGGCGCTCCAGCAGCGCATCAACGCCCGGCGCGATGAACTCACGGCGGAGCTTCAGGGGATGAACGCAATCTGGGAAGCCGCGCCGGCTGTTGGCTTGCCGCAACGCGCCGCCGCGCTGCCGCTCGAACGGCTGGAACAGATTTATCGCGTGTTCAGCTACATCGCGCGCTGGTCCGAGCAGATTCAGGAGCGGAACGTCCAGCTTGCGACTGCCGCGTTTTAGGCACGCGGGGTTGTCCATTTCTGCGCAGCTTGGCGAATTGCTCCCGCCGCCTTTGCTGCTCTCCTCTTGATTCACGCTCGAAACCCACTTGGCAACGTCGCTGCTATTCAGACGCCATGATGAAAACACACATTGCACTCCACGAGTGTGTGTCCTGCCGCCAGCACATTCACGCGCTGGCAGGAATCCATCAGCATCCACACCCGAAAGCGCGCCGGGCTTCTGCCGGTGTTCACGCGAGTAGAACCTGAACTGGCGGCCCCGATACCGGGGCCGCCAGCCTAATTTCATCAGATCGATCCTCCGAAGTAGCGACCGTCCTGCACCCCCTAAAAATCCTCCGGGCTATTTCCAAACTCGACACGGTCCCCTCATCTGAGAAAGCTCACTCATGCACTCAAACGCTTTCCTGCGCCTCGCGCTCCCCTTGTGCCTGTCGATGACCGTCGTCGCACGGGCGGCGGCACCTCCCGCCTTGCCGGCGGACGACGTGAAGTTCTCCGGTCTCTCCGCTGATCAAGCCGCCAAGGAAATCACTTTGCCGCCCGGCTTCAAAGCCACGCTCTTCGCCGGTGAACCTGACGTGGTGCAGCCCATCGCCTTCTGCATCGACGATCGCGGGAGGCTCTGGGTGGTCGAGGGCATGACCTATCCGAAGCGCCAGCCGGAAGGGCAGGGCAAGGATCGCATCCTCGTCTTCGAGGACACGGATAACGACGGCAAGTTCGACAAGCGCACCGTCTTCATGGAGAAGCTCAATCTCGTCAGCGGCATTGAAGTGGGCTTCGGCGGCGTATGGATTGGCGCGGCGCCTTACCTCTCCTTCGTGCCGGTCAAAGACTGGGACAATCCCAAGCCCGCCGGTGAAGCGCAGATTCTGCTCGATGGCTGGGACTTCGCGCGCGACACGCACGAGACTCTCAACACCTTCACCTGGGGACCGGACGGCTGGCTCTACGGATGCCACGGCGTCTTCTGTCCGTCGAATGTCGGCAAACCGGGCACGCCCAAGGAACAGCGCCAGTGGGTCGATGCCGCCGTCTGGCGTTATCATCCGACCAAGCATCAGTTCGAGGTTTTCTCCGAGGGCACGAGCAATCCGTGGGGCGTGGACTTCGACGCCAACGGCCAGTGCTTCATCGAGGCGTGTGTCATCCCGCATCTCTTCCACATGATTCAGGGCGGCAAGTATCAGCGGCAGGGCGGCACGCACTACGCGGCCAACGCCGACGAGACCAAGCGTTTCGCCGCGAACAAGGAAGGCAAGAGCGACAAGACGGTGAATCCCTACGTTTATGACGACATCAAGACCATTGCCGACCATCGCCATTACCTCGGCGACAAGGGACCGCACGCGGCCAACGGCAAGAGCGACGCGGCGGGCGGCGGTCACGCGCACGCTGGCCTGCTCGTTTATCAGGGCGACAGCTTCCCGGCGGAATATCGCGGCAAGTTGTTCATGAACAACATCCACGGCCAGCGCATCAACATGGACATTCCCGAGCGCGCGGGCAGCGGCTTCGTGGGCAAGCATGGTGCGGACTTCATCAACTTCAACGACCGATGGTCGCAGATCATCAACATCCTCAGCGGGCCGGACGGCTCGATGTTCATGATCGACTGGTATGACAAGAATCAGTGCCATCACAACGACGTGAACGGGCATGACCGGAGCAACGGGCGCATCTTCAAGATCAGCTACGGGGAGAAACGTGCGGCCCCGCTGGATTTGAAGAAGTTGAATGATGACGAACTGGTGAAACTGCTTGGGAGCCAGAACTCCTGGCACGCGCGGCACGCGCAACGGATTTTGCAGGAGCGCGCGATGGTCGATGCCACGCTGCACAACAAGGTGTTCGCACGAATGCCCGACGAGGCTCCGGGTTACGATCCGATCATGAAAGTTCGGTGGCTGTGGACGCTTCACGTCACCGGGCAGTTGACGGATGGGCAGTTGAACTACGGTTTGCATCGAGCCAATGAATACGTTCGCGCCTGGACCATCCAACTCGCCTGCGAGGACAAAAATCCTTCCGAAGCGTTGCTCAAGGAATTCGCCCGCATGGCGCGCGAGGATAAGTCGCCGGTCGTCCGCCTTTACCTCGCGTCGGCGTTGCAGCGTTTGCCGGTGGAGAAACGCGGCGAGATTCTCGAAGGCCTGCTCGCCCACGCCGAGGACGCCACCGACCAGAACCTCCCCCTCATGTATTGGTATGCCGCCGAGCCAGTGGCGGGGCAGGGCGTGGCCACCGCCGCCAAGCTCCTCGCCAAGACCAAGATTCCTCAAATCCGCGAATACATCACCCGCCGCATGACGGCGGGAGCGAAGTAACAACGTGCCCCCGGCGTCCCGCCGGGTTCCGTGCTGGAATAGTCCAACGCAGGTTGAAGATTGGTCGAGTGGATGGCGGGCCGTTCTCCCTCACCCCAGCCCTCTCCCGCTGGGCGAGGGAGCCGCGTTCTCTGCCGCACGAACTTTTCCCGCGCTTGGATTCGCTGGGGCGCGGGATGCGATTCTCCCTCTCCTTGGGGAGAGGGCCGGGGTGAGGGAGAAGGCAGCGATAGACATTTCACGATGGTTGACGTGAGTGACGCCCCGGCCCGGCAGGATGCCGGGGGCACCTTCACTCCTCATCCGCCGCCGTCTCGCCCGTTCGCCGGCCCGCGACCATCTGCCGTGAAATGCGATGCGCCCATTCCACCTCAGCAGCGTGACTTGTGACGTAGTTCTCACGGTCGGCGCGGAGGGTCGTGAGATGGGCTTCGAGGTTCGCCGGTGTCAGCACCACGCCGAAGCCATTGGTCGCGTGTCCGTAGATGCGGTCGAGCATCAAGGTGCCGGTGGCGGGAGTGTAATGGCTGCTCTCGAAATAAAACTTCATGCGGTTGGTGCGGCCTGCCGGGGGGACTTCCTCGGCCGCGACGCCGGTGTAGCCGGTGAAATCCCACAGCACCGCTTCGCCGCGCGATTCCTCGGCCACGAGGAGCACCACGTCGCGCTTCCATTGCTCGAAGCGCTCCCAGTTTTGTCCGGCCTGCACCAGCTCAAGCTGGAGGGCGTGGACGGGATTGATGGCGAGGTTCAGCTCGATGCGGCGCTCGCGGCAGGTGGCGATGAAGTGGCGCAGGCTCTGCAATTCCTCGGGCTGGACGCGCGTGGTGGCTTCGCCGAGGGCGAGGTTGCGGAATTGTTTTTCAAAGAGCGCGCGCTGCACGGCTCCCGGCTTGAGCGGATGAATGTAGAACCCGCGCCGCTGACCTTCCGGGAGCGGTTGATGGGTCAGCCGGTTCCTCAGGAACTCCAACGACGAGTTGATGGCGGGCGCGCCGAGCAGGTTCTTGGCGTGGTAGTCGAAGAGCGGCAGCTCGGGATTGAAGCGGCTCTCTTCAAAGCCCAGTTGGCCGGGCCGCACCTTGCGAAACATCGCGAAGTCGAGTCCGAGCAGCACGCGCCGGAGGGGATTCCGCGCCGCCGTGTAGTCGAGCATGACCGCCGCTTCGCTCATTCGCGCGGCGTTGACACTCAGGTTGCAGACTTCGTTGGTGCCGTAGCCGGAGTGGACTGAGGGCAAACCAATCTTGGGCCGGCTGGTGCCGAGGATGACCATGTTCCAAGTGCCGCGCCGCGCCTGCTCGGCCCGGGCGGTGCGATGGAACAGCCCGTTGCGCTCCGGGGCAAACGTGCGGAGGTTCACTTGCGGGTAAGCGCCCAAGGGATCAACCAACAGGTTGAGCAGCGCGACCGCGAGCACAGCGCTCCCCGCGAGCAGGAGAACTATTTTGGTGTAGCGCTTCGGGTTCATGATTCGCCTCCGAGCATCTTCTTGAACCCGGCGTTCCGGCTCCCTACCCATGAACCTGGTAGGGCGTTGCTGCTGCAACGCCCCAACTTCAGCCGGAACGAGCGCGTAATGTTTCGGCTCCACGAGGCGGACGGCGTTGCTGCACTCGCCATCCGG
>JAYVWQ010000571.1:0-3025 GCA_043785945.1 Akkermansia sp. | reverse complement strand
CCACGAACCGGCGTCGAAGCGCAATGCTGGACGCGACACGGAACACGGAAGCGGGTGCGATATTTTTCTAACAGACAACCCCTCGTTCCGCCATGACGGAAATCTAAGCGAGCCGCACCTGCCTCCCGGTGGCTCCTCAGCCTGGCCAAGGCCAAGGCGGTAGCGCGATTATCCAAAATGAAGCGTGACAGAATTCCTGCGTCAGACTGAAAATCGTTTTACACAAAGCACGCACATGAAACAAAAAACTCAGCACGTTCTCGTTCTGGCCCTGGCAGCCACCACGCTTCTCACCGCACCCGGTCGCGCGGCCGAGGGCTACACCGACACGCCCATGCAGCCCAACGGCAAGTGGCACGTCCACGATCCGGCCCGGCCCCTCCCGAAGGTCATCACGCCCGGCGCGGCGTTCAGCCACATGGCTCCGGCTCCCTCCGATGCGGTGGTGCTGTTCGACGGCAAGGATTTTTCCAAATGGCGCAGCGACAAAGGCGAGGTGCAGTGGAAGCTGGAGGACGGTTACATGGAGACGACCAAGACCGGGACCATCCGCACCAAGGACGAATTCGGTGATTTTCAACTGCACCTCGAATGGGCCACGCCCACCAAGGTGGTGGGCAGCGGGCAGGGACGCGGCAACAACGGCGTGAACATTTACGGTCGCTACGAAATTCAGGTGCTCGATTCTTACAACAACCTGACCTACGCCGATGGCCAGGCCTCCGCCATCTACGGCCAGTCGCCGCCGCTGGTGAATGCCTCCCGCCCGCCCGGTGAATGGCAGACCTACGACATCATCTGGGAATCGCCCCGCTGGGATGTGGAGAAGAAGCTGGTCAAGAAAGCCTACGTGACCGTGCTGCACAACGGCGTGGTGGTGCATCATCGCCGCGAGCTCTACGGCAGCACGCCCTTCCGCGCGCTCGGCGATTACAAGAATCCGCATGCGCCCAAGGGCTACATCCAGCTCTACGAACACGGCAATCCGGTCCGCTTCCGCAACATTTGGATTCGTCCGCTCGGCGAATACGACCAGCCGTGATTTTGTTTCGCTCCCGGTGAAGGAACCTCTGGGTTCCGCTGATTATCTTGGCGAACCCGCGCGCTTGCCCAAGAGTCCCCGCCATGTTGAAGACCAAGTTGATTCCGGCGGAGCAGCGTGATTCCAGGCACCTGATGATCGTGCTGCACGGGCTGGGCGACAGCATGGCGGGCTACGCCTGGGTGCCGCAGGCCCTGCAATGCCCGTGGCTGAATTACCTGCTGGTCAATGCGCCCGACGATTACTTCGGCGGCTTCTCTTGGTACGATTACCAAGGTGATGCGATCACGGGCGTGCGCCGCAGCGTCGGCCTGCTCAACGAACTGCTCGACGCGCAGCGTGCCGCCGGTTTTCCCACCGAGCAGACGATTCTCTTGGGCTTTTCGCAGGGTTGTTTGATGACGCTGGAGACAGGGCTGCGTTATCCGCATCGCTTTGCGGGGCTGGTCGGTCTGAGCGGCTACGTGCTCGATCCGGTGAAGCTCTTGAGCGAAGCCCCGCCGGTGGCGAAGGAGCAGCAGTTGCTTGTGACCCACGGGCGGCAGGATCCACTCATCCCGTGCGCCAACGTGCGCCAGCAGATGGAGCAACTCCGCGCGGGTGGCCTCACGCTCGACTGGCACGAGTACGACATGCCCCACACCATCATCGAGGAGGAGCTGGCGGTGGTGCGGGAGTTTGTGGTGCGGGTTTCGGGAATATAAGGGGCTGTCCGTCCCGGCTGCCCAGATGTCCGGCGACCGTCCCGGTGGCACCGCCGGCGAGCCGCCCGCCACGTCCAACCCCGCGCCGTCCGCCTCCTCCGCTGCCGCCCAGTTTCTCAGCCCTGAAGCCCAAGCCAAGCTCGCGGCCTACCGGGCCAGGAAAAAGAAGCCGAAGAAGTGAGACGGCGTTGATGGCGAGGCGCGTCATCCCGTGCGCGCCGCCGTGGTCAAGCCAACGGGCGTATCCTGGGCGAAGCGGTGCGGCGGGAAGTTTTTTTATCCCAACGGGATTTCAGCCTTCAGCCCAGGGTTGCGAGGCCCGAGCTACCCTGGGAAACGGCCCGCGATGTTTCCCAACCCTGAAGGGGTTGCAGCCCACCGGACACCGACGCGCCCGACCGAAGGCTGCAACCCCTTCAGGGTTGAAGAACTTTTCGCCCGGCCACCCAAGGTAGCTCGCCCGGACTCGCAACCCTGGGCTGAGGGCTGCAACACCTTTGGTGTTGAGCCGCCCGCCGCGCGCGGGCCTTGGGCTGCGATCCATTCCCTCTCTTCGCGAGGCACGAGTGAGGAGAGGGTCAGGGAGAGGAGCGGCCAATGGGGAGTTCGCGAGACGGGCGGCAGCGGAGGTCGGGGGAAGAAGCGGGCGGCTGGCTCCCGAAGGCCGCGGTACGCGGGACTTGCGGCAGTGCGGCGGGTCCATGCCTCTTAAATATCTCCAACCTGACAAACGACTTCTACGTCGGGTCGCTGCAATGCCGCTTCCAACTGTTTCAAGCTGAGCATGGAGCAACCGATGTCGCGATTGATGACAAGTAGCACAATCCGTTTGTCAACCGGACGCTCGTTTCGTTCCGACAATTGTTTCAGAGTTGCCGCAATCTGTTTCCAAGCCGCTTCAATCGCATTTTCTAGCTTCTCCTTAAACTTGAGAGGCACAGGCATGTCTGGACGAAGATCCACGACGAGTGCAGGCAACTTCGCCAGTTCATTCTCGTACGCATCCTCCAAAAGCCAGCGATTGAGCGTAACCAAGCCGGAATCCTGGGGGTTGTAATCCGTGAATTCCATGTAGCCGGCTATGTCGTGGCGCAACACAACATGACGGAACCGTTCTTCTTCATAGATGCAATCCCCTTGAATGAGTTCGTTGAGGAAATTAATGAGCATCAATTCTAGCGAGCCTATCCGAAAGTTTGTGTGCGGGTCAGAACTGAGAGAGAAGAAAGCACATGAAGAAGACGAAAACGGAAAAGACGGAACGGGAAGCTTTTAAGAA
>JAYVWQ010000570.1:0-5103 GCA_043785945.1 Akkermansia sp. | reverse complement strand
CCATGCCGCCGTCCAGCTTCACCAGCACATTGTTCGCGCTCGCGTCGGGCCGCACGAGGATGTCGAAGACCGCATTGGTCACGATGGGCACGTCGATGGAATACTGGCGCGGACCCACGTTGGTGCCGCGCACCGTGCTGCCACTGGTATCCACGCTGCCACGATTCTTGAACGGATACTTGGGATTAAAGCCACTGTCTCCGTCACGCCCATCGGTGCGCGTCACAAAGAGGCGCGGCACCTCGATGTTGTTGTGACGGAAAGTGATCACGTCACGCCCGCTCGCCCGGCTCGCCTCCGGTCCCTGATAGGCATACGCGACGTAGCCGCCGCTCGGCACCTTGAACTCAATCGCGCCGCCGCCCGGGGCCTGCGCCTGCGAGCCGACATACACCTTGCGGTTCATCGGGTTCGGATCGTTCTTCGTGCTCTCCGCGTCCGACTTGATGTTGGTCGCGAGCCGCACCAGCAGTTTCGAGCAGGCGCGATCTTTGCCGGGCGAATCGGCCTGTTGCACCAGCACCGAGCCGGGCGGAAAACCGATGACCACGCCCTGGCCGCGTGAGTTCTGCACCGGGAAACATTCGTAAAACGTGCCGCCCGTCGCGTTGTCCACGCCGTCGTCGAAGCTGATGTCGCCGGGATTGCCGAAGTTGTCGTTCATGGCGAAGAACACCACCGTCTGATCCGCCGCGCTGCCGCCTTCGCGATAATCATTCCGCTCGAAGGCAATCGCGTCCGCATCACCCCAGCGCGAGACGGTGCCGCCCCGCGCCAGTTGGCCGTGGAGCGTCGCGAGGTCCGGCATTTTATTGTCGCTGAACTGCCCGAGATACGGCGCGTAAGCGGTGCGCGGAAATGGATCGTTGCCGCCCTCCTGATTGTAGCCGTCCGAGTAAATCAACGGGATGCCCTCGCGGAAAAAGTAGTAGGCGTTCTGCAACTCGCGATGGTTCGAGTAACCGTTGTCGTGGCTTGATGCGTGCATGACACGGTTTGGTGCGCTGAACCCGCCCGCGTCGCGCTGTTCGTAGCCCGCCAGCGAGGCGCTGGGATTGCCGAGAATGCTGTTGAGGTTGTTGCGCAGCGGATTGTCCAGCAGCCGCATCCCGCGCCCGAGATAATCGTCATAGCTCGGCGGCTCGCCCAGATGCTCGCCGAAGAGCAGCGCGTCATTACGCGTCGCCTCGGAGTCGTAGTTGCTGTTGCGGTTGTCGTCGCCCTCCACGTAGCCGTTGCCCAGCACGTTGTTCCCATAGCCATGAACGTAGTCGAACATCGACTGGATGGCGCCGCAGTAGCCGTTGCCTGACGCACTCCCGTAATCGCCGAAGAAATAGCCGGGCACATGTTTCACCGCGTCCAGGCGGAAGCCGTCGCACTTCGTCTCGCTCAACAGCCAGCAGACCGAGCGGATCAAGTACGCACTCGTGTTCTCCGCCACGGGGTCGCCGTTCGTGCCGTTGAAGCCATGCAGTCCGCCGGGCAGCGTCGGCAACGCGAGGTCCATGTAGTAATCGCGATTGTTCGGATGCCGGATGAAAAACGGGCTGCCCGCCGTCGCGCCGTAGCTCGGGCCGAAGTTGATGTTGGGATTCTCCTGCGCGATGTCCACCAGACCCGAGAGTGGATTGTTCTGAATCTCGAAGGTGTTGTTCCAGTTCCCGATGTTGTCCCAACTCCGGTAAAACGGCCCGGCCACGACCCGCAGATGGAAATCCCCCGGCACCATGCCCGGATAATAATTCGTGGGCGTGTTCGCGTCGTAGCCCGGCACGGTGAAGCCGCGATGATTCATGATGTTGTCGAAATATACGCGCAGTCCGAATCGATGGGCCAGCTCCACCACCCGCAGCAATTGCGCCTTGGTGCCGTAGCGGGTGCGGACGGTGCCTTGTTGATCTTTGTCTCCCAAGTCGAATGGGTCGAACACGTCATATCCGACCGAGAAGATGGAGCCGCCTTTGACGGGCGGCGGCAGCCAGAGCGAGGTGTAACCCGCCTCCGCAATCTCCGGCATCTTCACCATCAGCTCATCGTAGTTCACGTTGAAGAGCTGGAGCATGGCATCGGCGCGCACGACCGGCGCAGCGGCGAGCAGGAGCAACAGAGCGCCGAGTCCAACGCATCGCCGCCCTAGGAAAGTTTGGAACTGTTTCATCAGGGTGTGCCCAAACTGGCACAACCCACTGCCCGGAACCAGCCCAAAGGCGGCGTCGGCTAAGGTGACGGCAGTACGTTCAGCACCGGCGGCGCATGGTGGGCCAGCGGGTTGATGGCGAAATTATTTTCCTCCAGCTGCCGCGTCCATTCTGTGGCGAGCGCCCGCACGCGTGCGAGGTCGAGCTGATGATGCGGGCTGGGATATTTGCCGAGGTAAGTCTGCGAGAGCTGGAAGAGCGCAGCGGCGGGGCGCAGGCGGTTCTTTTGCAAATGCACGAACGCGCCGGCGAATTGAATCAGCCCCTTGTGAAAGCCGTAGTCCGGCCCGTGCCGGTCGGCCAGCCACAGTTCTTCCAAGACATCGTGCGCCTCGTAAAACATCTGGCGGTTGAAGCACTCGAAGTAGCCGAGGTAATGCGCGGGCAGGGCGCGCCCCTGGCACGACTCGATCAAGGCCGCAATCTTCACGCTCTTCTTGCTCATGGCTGGAGTTTGGGAGAACCGCAGGAGTTTGGGAGACGCCTCCTCTCCCGCCCTTCGGGCGCCCTCTCCTCCATTCCGAATGGAGGAGAGGGATGGGGAGAGGAGGCGTTCACTGAGCAAATCAAGCGATGTGCATTTGTCCTGAGTGTCATTTCGCGCGCGAGAGTTTGGCCGTGTAACCGGGCGCGGCGATGAAGTTCACCAGCGTGCCTCCGTCTGCGAGATTCCACACGCGCACTTCCCCATTGTGACTGCCGGCGGCGATGCGCTGTGTCGTCGGATGAACGGCGAGCGAGTAAAGCGCGTCCTGCGCGCCCGCGAATGTGCGGGTGATTTCTTTGGTGCCGAGATGGTGCTGGCGGACCACGCCGTCGAGCGCGGTGCTGAAGAGATTGGTGTCAGATACCAACAGGCGCGTGGGCGCGGCTTCCCAGCCGGAGAACTCGCCGGACTTTTTTCCGTCCGCCGCCTGCCAGCGATGCGCGATTTTTTCGCGCGAGGCGCTGATGACAAACTTGTCGTCGGCCCAAGTCACGGCGGGCACGAAGTCGCCGTGACCGGTGTGCGTCTCTTCCAGTTCTCCCGTTTTCATGTCGAAGAGGCGTGCGGATTTGTCGCGGCTGCCCGAGGCGAGGAGCGCGCCGCTGGGATTGAAAGCGAGCGCCAGCACCCAATCCGCGTGCTGCTCGATGGTGAACTCCAGCTTGCCGCTCGGAATGCTCCACACGCGGATGACGTTGTCCGCGCCCCCGGCGGCGAGCCGCGCGCCATCCGCCGTGAAGGCGAGGCACAGGACCGCGTCGCCGATGGTCGTGAGAGTCTTGGCGAGGTGGCCGTTGGTGGCTTGAAACAATTTCACCTCGCCCAGCTTGCCCGGCGTGCCGCTGGCGCAGGCGAGCCACGCGCCGTCCGGGCTGTAGGCGAGATCAAAGGTGCGCTCGGCCACGTGGCCGAGGCGTTGCGCGAGCGCGCCGGAACGGGAATTCCAAACCGTGATCTCATGATAGCCGCTGGCCGCGAGGTGCTCGCCGGAAACATCAAAGGCCAGCGCGGTGATGGGCAGTGGCACGGCGTAGGCGCGAGGTGCGGCCGGATGCTGTGGCGGCGAAAGCACGGCGAGAGCGAGCGAGCGATCCGGGCCATCAAACATTGCTCCTTGTTCAATCCACTTTTGTAGCAGGTCGATTTGCGCGGAGGGCAGGGGATCGTCCTTCTGCGGCATCCGGTCGTCCTCGTCCTGGGCCGTGAGGAGTTGAAAGAGTTTGCTCTCCCTTGGCTTTCCCGCGAGCACGGGAGCCTCTTTGCTGGAGCCGGGCTTGAGCAGCGCGTCGAAGTTGTGGAGTCGGTAGCCACCCTTGGCCTTGTCAGCGTTGTGACAGGCCAGACATTTCGCGACGAGAATGGGCGCGATCTTTTTCGTGAAGCTGATCGTGGACTCCGCCGCGCCGGAGCGCGTGGCCATCAGGCAAAACAGGACTGCGAGGAAGTGCTTCACAAATTTGTCCCCACTCGGACGGCGGGGCGCACGAGGCGATTCACGGGCCGTCGCTCAGGCCCCCAAGTCATCGAACTTCGCCGCCAGATCAAAATCCTTCTGCGTCAGCCCGCCCTCGCTGTGCGTGGTCAGCGCGAGCGTGACCTTGTTCCAGCGGATGTCGATGTCGGGATGGTGCGCGGCGGCTTCAGCCAGCTTCGCGACCTTGTTCACGAACTTCATCGCGGCGACGAAGTCTTTGAATTGGTAGGTGCGCGCGATTTCCGCGCTCTGCTTCGTCCAGCTTTTCATGGCGGGCAGGGCGGCCTTGATTTGTTGGGGCGTCAATTGCTTCATCCACCGACACTGGCGGCGCGGGCTGGGAAAGAGAAGCGCCTTCCGGTGTCGGGCCAAGCGCATGATTGACGGCGGGCGGTGCGGGCGAGACGGTGGCCCATCGCCCACGCTCGCCTTTGAGGGATTTTGTGCGGGCTGGAGCGCACGATGAAAACTAGGAAACGAATACGGCATGGGTGGGCGGCGCTGGGCGGCGCCTGGCTCGCGGCGGCGTCCGTCTGGAGCGCGCAGTTCTCCGACGTACAGCGTCTGACTAATCGTGAGGTGGCCTTCAAGTTCACCGCGCCCGCCGGGACCAATTACCGCATCGACGTGGCCACGAATTTTCCCGCCGACACGAACGCGGCCCGCTGGAGCGGACTTCTCACCGGGCAGAGCGCAGGCGTGAACCAGCACACGGATGCGACCGCGCCGTTTGCGAGTGCGCGCTTCTATCGCGCCGCGCAGTTGACCAATGCCAGCGTGCTGACCGGCGACCATCTCGGGACCACGAATAGCGACGTGATCATTCACCCGCTCTACCACGCCTCGTTCGTGATGGGCTGGAACGAGAAAATTATTTACTGCGATCCCGACGACGATGCGGCTTACGAAGGCCGCTACGCCGGGCTGCCCAAGGGGGATTT
>JAYVWQ010000569.1:0-3572 GCA_043785945.1 Akkermansia sp. | reverse complement strand
GCTCACCTCCTTTCAGACCGAGATGATCGCGCTCAACATCATCGGCGGCAATCCGCGCCTGCTCGACGACTTGCTCCGCACCGGCTCGTGCGACACGTCCTACTCGGTGATCGACAAGGCGCGCTTCCGCGTGAACATCTTCGCCCAGCGCGGCAACTACTCGATTGTGCTGCGCAAACTCAGCACCAAGATTGCCACGGTCGAGGAACTGAAGCTGCCCGACATTTTTCACCAAGTGGCCAAGGAGAAGACCGGCCTGGTGCTCGTCACGGGCGCGACTGGCTCTGGCAAATCGACCACGCTGGCGGCTCTGCTCGAAGAAGTGAACCGCACCAAGGCTGTTCATATCGTCACGCTCGAAGATCCGGTGGAGTTCGTCTATACGCAGCAGAAGGCGACGATCAACCAGCGTGAACTGGGCGCGGACTACGATTCGTTTGCCAACGGGCTGCGCGCCGCCCTGCGCCAGGCGCCGAAGATTATTCTCGTCGGTGAAATGCGCGACCGCGCCACGGTGGAAATCGCGTTGAGCGCGGCCGAGACCGGCCATCTGGTCATGAGCACGCTGCACACGATTGACGCCGGCCAGACGATTAACCGTATTCTGGGCATGTTCGAGACGGATGAGCAGGAGCAGGTGCGCCATCGCCTGGCGGACACGTTGCGCTGGATCATCGGCCAGCGTCTTGCGCCCCGCGTGGGCGGCGGACGCCACGCGTTGCTGGAGATCATGGGGTCAAGCATGCGGACGCGAGAGGCGATTGTTTTTGGCGAAAGCGAGGGCAAGAGCTACCACGAAATCATCGAGGCCAGTTACACCTTCGGCTGGTGCAGCTTCGATCAGGTCTGCCTGGATGCTTACGAGAAGGGCATCATCACCGAAGAAACAGCCATGCTCTATTGCAGCAAGCGCGGCCCGGTCACGCGCGGCATCGACAACATCAAAAAGAAGCGCGGCGAGAACACGACCGACTTCGTGCTCAAGATGGCGGAGAAGCTGCAGGCTGCTCCGAAGATTTCGCCGCCCCCGCCGTTGCAACCCATCAAGATGAAATAATTATGGCCGCCTCGTTTGATTTTCTCACTACGACGGACAAACCCGCGCTGCTCGCCCTGAGCACGCCGGAGTGGCAGGAACTGGCCCGTGCCGCGCTCGATGAACTGGGTTACAAGTCGCACCTGGCTGCTGCGCACAGCGATTTCATCACCAGCTTCACGCAGGTGCCCTACCAGATCATCATCATCGAAGAATGTTTCGCGGCCGATACCGCGCCGGAGAACCGGAGCCTCGCTTTTCTCCAAGCCGCGCAGATGCAATTGCGGCGGCACGCGGTCGTGATTCTGGTGGGCGACTCGTTCACGAGTTTCAATCCGCTGGAGGCTTTCAAGCTCGGCGTGCATCTGGTGGTAAATCGCTCGGAGATGCTGCTGCTCATTCAGTTCATCCAGAAGGCGGTGGCGGACAATGACCTCTTCCTCCACGGCTACCGCGAAACCCAGCGACGCGTGGCGCAGGGGCTGGCCAAGGTTTAAGAAGCGTTCGCGGGAAAAGAAACGGCGCGTCGTTCGCACCCGACGCGCCGTATTTTATTGGGCGATGAGGACCTCCCACCGTCGCCCGCGGCGGATCAGAAGGGGACGAGAGTTACTCACTCGCTGCCAAACTCGCCCCACCGTGTCCTCTCCGGCTTTCGCTATGGGCAGCGAAAATCGGTTCAACCATCAGTTACCCCGCAGCGCGCGCGGCAGCTCGATCCGGAACTTTCCGTCCTTCAACTCGAAGCCAGGTCCCACGCACGAGAACAATCCATAAACCTCATGGCGGTCTCTCTGCACGAAAAAAGTTCCGTTCGTCGCCGCCACCGTCAGCGCGTTGGTCACAAAAGCATCCGGCGTGTAGGTGAGGGTGGCCAGTCCCTGCGCCACTTCGTAGCGACCTTCGCTGGTGATCACTGGGAGCGTGAAGTTGATCACCTGTGCGCCGTCCACCAGGCGGCAGATCACGGACAGATACAGTCCGGCAGGCGAGGTCACGCCGAAGAGATTTGAGGAATGTGCGCCATCACCCGCGCTGGCAAATGGATGTCCGTTCACGCGCGCCCGCAGCGCGTTGAGGCGGACGTTCGGCAGCGGCAGCTTGGTCGCGCGCGCGACGAGCCGACTCGTAGTGTCGATGCGCCGACCAAATGGGGCCAGCAGGCTGGAGACGCCCGCCGCGTGCTGGGCGTTGAGCAGCGCCGCCTGATCGTTGGCCAGGGAATTGAACTGGTTCTTCGCGCGGTTGGCCCGAGGCGACGGAGGCAGATCGCCCACTCGCAGGCCCAGCGCGTCGTAGTCATTCAACACCGAAGCGCGGGCGCGGAGCGCGGACTCGTCGAGCGTGGTCACGTAATCGGCTTGGGCACCGAGCGACTTCACCAGCGCGGCCAGCGCCTGATCATCGCGCAGTTCTAAATCAAGAACGGTGGCGCGGGCGTTTTCCAGCCGGGCCAGCTTCTCTTTCTGCGCGGGCGAGTTGTCGAAATGCGTTTCGAGGAAGGCGATCTCGTTGGTGGTCTGCATGAAGACGGGGGCGAAGGTTTGCAGGGATGCGGCCCGGGTCGGGCACGTGAGCACAATTACGACGAACGCCATGAGGGCAAAAGAATTCGCGCGGAGATATTTTTCGGACACGCACAGTCGCATTGCTGCGGATCGTAGGAAGAGCTTTGGCCTCTCGTCAACAGCGCACTCCAGCCCACCAGCCCGGCTCTAGGCAGCCCCGCCCGCGCCTATTTCAGGCTGCGCAGCCGTCGTTTCTCGAAATCGAGACGGGGCAGGTCGTTGATCGTTTCGATCCGCTCCCAGCTTCGCACCAACTCGGGGCGCAGCAGGCGCGGGTCGCCCCAGAGTGTCTTGAGCGGGGCGTTGCGGAGCGGCTCCAGATCGTGGAGCGGCGCTAGATCGCAGCGCAGCGAGGCGAGCGGCATGCCTTTGAGCACCGACACATCGCGCACCAGAGTGGAGGCGATGTCCAACTCGGTGAGCGCCAGGCCTTGGAGCGGCGCGAGGTCCGCCACGCGCGTGTTCGCGCAGCGCAGGATCTTGAGCGGCAGTTGGGCGAGCGGGCGCAAATCCTCGATGCTCGTCCAACTGCAATCCACCTCCTCCAGCGGCAGCTCGGCCAGCGGCGTCAGGTCCACGAGGTCGCCACGCTGGCGGTTCGTCGCGTTGCCCGGGCAATGAATCACCCGCAACTCATCAAGCGCGCAGAGCGGCCAGAGGTTCCGCACGCCCACGCTGGAGAAGGTCAGCTCGCTGATTTCCCCTTCCTCGACCGTGAAGTTTTCTTTCCCGCGCATCTCCGGATTGACCTCGCGCATCTTCGCCATGACCCGCTCGAAGCGGTCGAGCGGAGAAAGTTTCGCCAGCGCCTGGATGAAATCCCGCCGGTCGCTGGGGTCTGCCAAGGTCACCACCCGGGCGGCGGAGTGGTGGTGCTCGGTCCATTTCCCATAAACATATCCGCCTGCCGCCGCGAGCGAGAGCAGCATGGCCAGCGCGTAGGCCCAGCGCGAACCGCCCGGTTTCGT
>JAYVWQ010000568.1:0-8881 GCA_043785945.1 Akkermansia sp. | reverse complement strand
GGCAGGGATGCCGCCCGAACCGTCAGGCTGGAAGCCTGACCCACATGACCGAGGCGCCACTTTCAATCGCACCTCGCTCTGACTCCCCTCTCGACATTCTCTACTCGTCATTTGAAATTGCCCCCATGTCTCATGCGGATTTCGTCCATCTCCACCTGCACAGCGAATACTCGCTGCTCGACGGGGCGTGTCGTCTCGACACGCTCATGGAGAAGGCGCAGGAGCTGAAATTCCCAGCCATCACGCTCACCGATCACGGCGTCCTCTACGGCGCGATTGAGTTTTATCAGGCCGCGCGCAAGGCCGGCATCAAGCCCATCATCGGCTGCGAAGTTTATGTCGCGCCGGGCAGCCGGCTGGAGAAGAAGTCTTCGGGCGGGGGCGGACGGGATGTTTACAATCACCTCGTGCTGCTGGCCAAGGACGAGGTTGGCTACAAGAACCTCATCAAGCTGGTCACGTCGGCGCATCTTGAGGGCTTTTATTACAAGCCGCGCATCGACAAGGAAATTCTCGCCACGCACAAGGAGGGTCTCATTGCTCTCTCCGGCTGTCTGGCCAGCGAAATTCCCGAGGCCATCGCCAAGGATGATTTGAAGAAGGCGCGCGCCTCCATCGACTGGTTCAAACAGACGCTGGGCGCGGAGAATTTTTACCTCGAACTCCAGAACCACGGCATCGCCGAGCAGATCAAAGTCAACCGGCAGCTCATCTCGTGGGCCAAGGAGTTCGGGTTGAAGTGCGTGGCCACGAACGACGTGCATTACGTGGAGAAGGAACATTCGGCGGCGCACGACTGCCTGATCTGCATCGGCACGCAGACGGTGCGCGATGATCCGCGCCGGATGCGCTACCAGCAGGAGCAATTCTACCTGCGCTCGGCCTTGGAGATGAAGGCGCTGTTCTCCGAAACACCGGAAGCGGTGCAGAACACGATGGAGGTGGCCGAGAAGTGCAATCTGGAAATCGAGTTCGGCAAGCTCCACTACCCGGTCTTCACCCCGCCGGAACATTTTTCGCGCGAAGGTTATTTGCGCAAGCTGCTCGCGGAAGGACTGGCGCGGAGATACACGATTCAAGCGCGGGCCGAGGGGCAGGAATTCATCGTGGAGGGCATCGGGCAGCCGGAGAAGCTGCCGACTTATCAACGTGCCCCGGGCGTCCCGCCGGGTTCCGCGTCCAGCGATGCCACCACTGCTCTGACGGATAACGCTCTGACCCGGCAGGATGCCGGGGGCCCGTTGTTGGACCCGGCCGTCGCCGCTGCCATCAAAGTGGTCATCGACCGTCTCCAGCTCGAACTGACCGTCATCGAGAAAACCGGCTTCATCTCCTACTTCCTCATCGTCGCGGACTTCATTCGTCACGGGCGCGAGATCGGCATCTCGTGCGTGGCGCGCGGCTCGGCGGCCGGTTCGCTCGTCACCTACCTGCTCGACATCGCGAACGTCGATCCGATTCGCTACGGGCTGCTCTTCGAGCGCTTCCTGAATCCCGAGCGCGTCAATCCGCCCGACATCGACATCGACTTTGCCGACGACCGCCGCGCGGATGTGATCGAATACGTGCGCCAGAAATACGGCCGCGATTGCGTCGCTCAGATCATCACCTTCGGCACCATGGGCGCGAAGTCCGTGGTGCGCGATGTGGGCCGCGTGATGGGCCTGAGCTACGGCGAGTGCGACCGGCTGGCGAAGATGATTCCAACTGACTTGAAGATGACGCTCGCGCTCGCGCTCAAGCAGTCGCCGGAATTCAAGGAGGCTTACAACACCGAGCAGAACACGCGCGAGCTGGTGGACATGGCGCTGGTGCTCGAAGATACGGCGCGCAACTCATCCGTCCACGCGGCGGGCGTCGTCATCAGCGACAAGCCGTTGGTCAATTTGCTCCCGCTCAAGATGGACGAGGACGGGACCATCGTGACGCAATACGCGATGAACCCCGTGGGCGATCTCGGTCTGCTCAAGATGGATTTCCTCGGGCTGAAGACGCTGACCGTGCTGCGCAACACCGTGGAGATGGTCAAGCGCACGCAAGGGATCGACGTCGTGCTCGACGATCTGCCGCTCGATGACGCGAAGACCTACGACATTCTGAACAAGGGCAACACGGTGGGCGTGTTCCAGTTGGAATCCGGCGGCATGAGGGATTTGTGCCGCAAATTTCAGATCAGTTCTATCGAGCACATCACGGCTCTCGTGGCGCTCTATCGCCCCGGCCCGATGGACCTCATTCCCGACTTCATTGAGCGCCGGCATGGGCGGGTGCAAATCCAGTACGCGCATCCCTTGCTCGAATCGATCTCGAAGGAAACCTACGGCGTGCTCATCTATCAGGAGCAGGTCATGCAGGCCACGCAGTTGCTGGCCGGCTACACGCTGGGCGCGGCCGATTTGCTGCGCCGCGCGATGGGCAAGAAGAAGATCGAGGAGATGCAGAGCCAGCGTGCGACCTTCGTCAAAGGCTGCAAGGCGCGGAACCACATCCCGGAGTCGAAGGCGAACGAAGTCTTCGACCTGCTGGAAAAATTCGCGGGCTACGGGTTCAACAAATCGCACGCGGCGGCCTACGCCATCGTGGCGTATCAGACGGCGTATCTGAAGGCGAACTACCCGGTGGAGTTCCTCTGCGCCATGATGACGAACGACCTGAGCAGCACGGATAAGCTGGCCGTGCTGCTCAATGAAGCGCGCACCATGGGTGTGGACGTGCTCCAGCCGGACGTGAATGAGGGCGACATGTTTTTCGCGCCCGCGCCAAGGCCCGGTGGCGTAGTGGGGCAGCCGTCCCGGCTGCCACCTGTCCCTGCGGGCGTCTTGCCTGCAGAAGAAACGACCAGGCGGGACGCCCAGTCAACGAGCGGCAGCCGGGACGACCGCCCCACCACCGTCATCCGCTTCGGTCTCGCCGCAGTAAAGGGCGTGGGCGAAGCCGCCGTGGAAAACATTCTCCAGGCGCGCAAGCAAGGCGGGCGTTTCGAGAGCTTCGCCAACATGCTGGAGCGCGTCGATCTGCGCGCGGTCAACCGCAAGGCCATTGAATGCCTCATCAAGTCCGGCGGGTGCGACTGTTTCGGCGAGACCCGGGCCACGCTCTTTGCCTCCATTGACCGCGTTTCCAGCCGCGCCTCTAGCGCCGCGTCTGACAAGGCGCGTGGGCAGGTTTCGATGTTCGGCATGTTGGAGGAACGCACCGAGACCAAGGACGACGGCCTGTTGCGCGTGCCGGAGTGGACGCAAAGCGAACTGCTCGCGCACGAAAAGGAGCTGCTTGGCTTCTACATCACCGGCCATCCGCTGACGCCCTACGCGCCCATTCTGGAACGCTACACGTTGGCGAATTCCAAGACCGCCGCCGCGCTGCCTGGCCGCAGCATGACGCGCCTCGGCGGCATCGTCACCGTCGTGCAGCAGGGCATGTCGAAGAAGAGCGGCAAGCCCTATGCGATGGTCACGCTGGAGGATTTGGAAGGCACGTTCGCCATGCTCTGCATGAACGAGAACTACGACAAGTATCGCCATCTGCTGGAAGTGAACAAGGCGCTGCTCGTCGTGGGCGAAGTGAACAACGAGGAAGCGCCCCCGAAACTTTTCCCGACCGAGGTAATGCCGCTCGAAGACGCGCCCAAGAAATACACCAAGCAAGTTCACCTGCGCCTCAATGCCGTTCATCTAAACGAACAGAAGCTGAACGAAATTCTCGCCCTCGTCGGCCAGTTCCGGGGCAAGTGCCAGCTCTTTCTCTGCATCCGCCAGCCCGGCGGCCAAATCATCTTCATCGAGACCCACGACAACTTCTTCGTCGCCCCGTCCCGCGAATTGCAGAAAGCCGTCGATGATTTGCTGGGCGCAGACACCTACTACGCCAAGGTGGACACGAGCGTGCCCGAGGCCAAGAAGCGCGCCTGGGAACGGAAGTCCGAACCGGCCATGGCAGGGGAGTAAGCCAATCGGCGGAAGAGCCAAGTCCGCCGCAAGCTGGCCTGTGAATGGTTCTGTTAGTCGCCAGCGAGTCGCGGTGCGCTTTGAACTCACTTCACCGCCCGCACCAGCAGCACGGGAACAGTCGTCGCATGGCGCACCTCGTAGATGGTGCTGCCGAAGAGCAGATCGCCGATGAGCCGGTGGCCGTGCGTGGTCATGGCGATGAGGTCGCAGTGTTCGGCGGCGGCGACCTTGACGATTTCGCGCGGCGGATCGCCGAGGGCCAGATGCACGGAAACTTCCAGTCCCTCGCTCCGCAGCGCCGCCGCCGTGTCGTCGAGATACTTTTGGTCGGCACGCATTTCCTCGGATTCGGCGAGCTTGAGCTGATCGAAGGTGCGCGCGGCCCAGCCGTCGGCCACATGCACGAGCAGGAGGTGCGAGCCGAGGAGCTTGGCGAGCTGCCGGACATGGGGCAGCAGCGTTTGGTCAGAGCGGCTGTTTTCAAGGGCGACAAGAATTTTTTTATACATCAGAGCCTCCAGTTATTTGATCAGCTTCATCATCCAATCCGTTAGCCCAAACGTGTCGGCGAGCAGCTTCACGTTCAGCACGATGATGATGGAGGCAGTGGCCCACGCCAGCACCTTGATCCACATCGGGCTGGCGAACTCGCCCATCTTGCGCCGGTCGCTGGTGAAGAGCACGAGCGGCACGACGGCGAAAGGCAGTTGCATGCTCAGGATCACCTGGCTGAGAACCAGCATGTCGGTCGTTTTGCTCTCACCATAGAGCGCGGTGACGATGACCGCCGGGATGATGGCGATGAGCCGCGTGATGAGCCGGCGCAGCCACGGGCGCAGGCGGATGTTCAGGAAACCTTCCATCACGATCTGGCCGGCGAGCGTGCCGGTGAGGGTGGAGTTCTGGCCCGAGGCGAGCAGGGCCACGGCGAAGAGGGTGCTCGCGATGCCCACGCCCAGCACGGGCGAGAGCAGCTTGTGCGCGTCCTGGATTTCTGCGACCTCATTCGCGGTGCCGTGAAAGGTCGCGGCGGCAACGATGAGGATGGCGGCGTTGATGAAGAGCGCGAACATGAGCGCCACGGTCGAGTCGATGGTGGCGAACTTGATGGCCTCGCGCTTGCCTTCGGGCGTCGGCTCGTATTTGCGCGTCTGCACGATGGAGGAGTGGAGGTAGAGATTATGCGGCATGACCGTGGCCCCGAGGATGCCCATGGCGATGAAGAGCATCTTCGGGTTCGTGACGATCTCGAACTTGGGCGCGAAGCCGCCGAGCACGGCCACGATGCTGGGTTTGGAGAAAATAATCTCCGCGAGGAAGCAGCCGCCGATGGTGAAAATCAGCGCCACGACCAGCGCCTCGATGTAGCGAAAGCCCTTGTTCTGGAGATACATCACCACCAGCACGTCGAGCGCGGTGATGCACACGCCCCAGACCAGCGGGATGCCGAAGAGCAAATTCAGCGCGATGGCCGAGCCGACCACTTCCGCGAGATCGCACGCGCAGATGGCAAGTTCGCAAAGCAGCCACAGCACGACCGAGACCGGTTTCGAGTAGTGGTCGCGGCAGGCTTGGGCGAGGTCGCGCCCGGTGACGATGCCGAGCTTGGCGCAGAGCGATTGCAGGAGAATTGCCATGAGGTTCGAGATCAGAATGACGCTGAGCAGCGTGTAGCCGAACTGCGAGCCGCCCGCGAGGTCGGTGGCCCAGTTGCCGGGGTCCATGTAGCCGACCGCGACGAGATAGCCCGGACCGGAGAAGGCGAGCAGCTTGCGCCAGAAGCCGTAGTGCTTCGGCACGGCGATGCTGCCGTGGACTTCGGGCAGACTGGGCATGGGGCTTTCCGAGCGCCAGCCATTGGCGGGACGGGGATCCGAGGGGGGAGGTGCAGTTTCCATGAATTAAAAGCGCATTGAGATTCCGAGAAAAGGATTCACGTCATCGGCCGCCGTGGTGACGCCGAGGTTCACGCCGGCATCGAGTTGCACATTGGGCGTGAGCGCGTAGGTCAAACCGAGATCGACCGTGCCCACCCAGCGCGCGTCCCGTGCGGCGCTGACGTTGCTGAAAAATTCCAGGTAGCCGCTTAGCTCGCCGACCAGGGTGTGACTGAAGGTGATGGTGTTGATGAACTCGGCATGATGGCCGTGGTCGTCCTCGTCGCGGTTGTAATCCACTTCGGTCATTACGCCCATGACCCAGCCGCGCGGCAGCGAGACGGCCAGCGGCAGGATGATTCCGCCTTCGTAGGAATTATTGCCCACGCCGCCGGAGCTGGTCGGCCACTTCACGAACGGCATCACGCCCAGCGCGGCGTCGCCTCCGTCGTTGCCCCAGAAATTGTATTTGAGGCGGGTGATGAGATCGCCGAAACCGCTGTCGCGATGCACCGGGCCTCCGTGCGGCGCCTGCGTGCGCACCCAGTTGTACGTGGGCACGACAATTTGCAAATCAGCGGACTGGCAGAGGCCGACTTTGAAATTGAACGGAGCCAGACCCAGGGCCTCCACGCGTGTGCGGTCATGCGCGGAGTTGCGCCGGTCGTAGCTGTAATTCACCACGTCGGCCTCCACCTGCACATGCCCGGCATCGACGGTGTAGGGGCTTTCCGTCTTGTCCGGCCGGTCGGTGCTCATCTCACGCATCAGCTCGCGCGGCACGGGATGGAAAAGCGTGTAGCTGGATTTGTCCGCCGGGCGCGGAGCTTCCGGCCGCAATTCCGCCGCCGCGCTCCCCGCTGCCATTCCCAAGATGAACCAAAGCCCGATGCGCCTTTGCAACATGGCGCGCAGACTAGCGGAGGATTTGTTTGGGTCAAACATCAAAGTTAGTTAAGACTAACATTATGATTCTGAATGCCGCTGTTTGAATTGTGGGATTGAGGTTCGTAGGCTCCCGCCGTGCGAACGACAGACATTCAGCAGATTGGGCAGGAACTGGCGGTGAAGTGGGATGACGGCTCTGAGAGTTTCATCCCGCTGGAGAAGCTGCGTCGGGCCTGCCCCTGCGCCGGCTGCAAAGGCGAGACGGACGTGATGGGCAACCTCTACATTGCACCGCCCAAGCCGCTCCGTGCCGAGTCGTTTCAACTCAAGGGCCTCGCGCACGTCGGCGGCTACGCGCTCCAGCCGCAATGGGCGGACGGACATTCCACGGGGCTGTACTCATTCGAGATGCTGAAGCGGATCGCCGACGCGGTGAATTGAAAACGGCGGGCACGGAGCGCGGCCATCCTGGCCGCGCCCGGTGCCGAGGGAAGGGAGGTCACGATGCGCGTGGCGCGTGGCTGGCAGGGCTGGCACTCCAGCGGGCGGGACGCCCGCGCTCCGCCCGTGGAACGCCACTTCCAATCGCACCTCCCTTCTTCCCCGCGCTTGCGGCGCTCGCACCGACTCCCCTACCTTCGCCTCACTTCAAATGACTATGCACAGTTACCAAAATTTCATCGGCGGCGAATGGGTTTCAGCCGCTTCGGGCAAAACTTTCGTGAATCAAAATCCGGCGGACACCCGCGAAGCGGTCGCCAGCTATCAGCAGAGCGGACAAGCGGAAGCGGCTGCGGCGGTCGCTGCGGCGCAGGCGGCGTTCCCGGCGTGGGCGGCGATGACGTCCGTGGCGCGCGGGAGGATATTGAGCAAGGCGTCGCAGCTTCTCGAAGCGCGCAAGGCCGAACTCGCCGACCTGCTCACGCGCGAGGAGGGCAAGACGCTCGCCGAGGCCACCGGTGAAGTGCAACGCGCCGCCGACATTTTCCGCTTCTTCGGCGGACTGAGTTACACCATTGGCGGGCAGACCATCCCGCACGATTTGCCGCAGAATTTGCTTTTCACCAAACGCGAACCGCTCGGCGTCGTGGGCCTGATCACGCCGTGGAATTTCCCCATCGCCATCCCGGCGTGGAAGCTTGCGCCCGCGCTGGTCAGCGGCAACGCCGTCGTGCTCAAGCCCGCATCGCAGGCTCCGGCCATGTCGCTTGAACTCGCGAAGGTTCTCGCCGAGGCGGGACTGTCCAAGGGCGTGCTCAACGTCGTGACCGGCGACGGTCGCGCCGTCGGTGGTGAACTGGCGACCAACGCGAATGTCGCCGCGCTCTCCTTCACTGGCTCGCTCAAGGTGGGCGCGCAGGTTTATCAGCAGCTCGCCCAGCGCATGGCCCGCGCGCAGATGGAAATGGGCGGCAAGAATCCGACCATCGTCCTCGCCGACGCCGACCTCGATCTCGCCGCGCGCCTCGTCGCCATCGCAGGCTTCGGGCTGACGGGCCAGGCTTGCACCGCCACCAGCCGCGTCATCGTCGAAAAGTCCGTCGCGGCGCAGTTCACCGAGAAGTTGATCGAGAAGGCCAAGGCCATCGTCGTGGGCAACGGCTTGAAGCCGGGCGTGACGATGGGACCGGCGGTCAACGAGCAGGAGTTCAAGGGCAACTTCGACTACATCGACATCGCGAAGAACGAGGGCGGCACCGTGGCCTATGGCGGCGCGCGCCTGAGCGACGGCGAACTCGCGCACGGCTTCTTCATGCAGCCAACCATCATCACCGGCGTCACGCCGCAAATGCGCATCGCGCGCGAGGAAGTCTTCGGCCCCGTCATCGCCATCATCGCCGTGGAGAATTTCGACGAAGCCATCGCCGTGGCCAACGGCGTCGATGTCGGTCTCTCCGCGTCCATCGTCACGCGCGACCTGAAGAAAGCGATGCTCTACTCCGAGCGCATCCAGGCCGGCGTGGTGAAGATCAACCAGATCAGCACCGGCCTCGCGCTCCAGGCCCCGTTCGGCGGCGTGAAGAAAAGCAGCACCGACTCTTTCAAGGAACAAGGCGCGGGCGCGATTGATTTCTACACGCGCATCAAGACGGTGTATTTGGATTACTCGGCGTGAAGGGGAGCGCCGAGCATTGCTCGGCTTGGGGTGAAGGTTCGCGTTCGTGC
>JAYVWQ010000567.1:0-4965 GCA_043785945.1 Akkermansia sp. | reverse complement strand
TTTTCGCCGCCCAGCACGATGCGACACAGCGGTTCACAACGCACGCCTTCCTCCGCCGCCTGATGGAGAACGTGATAGACAAAGGTCGGCATGCCGATGAGCACGTCGGGCTGAATTTTGCGGATGAAGCGGAGCTGGCCTTCGGTGCCGAGCACCTTGCCGCCGCCGGTGCTGGCATTGAACACGCCGAACTCGGTGCCGCCGTAGTGCGTCTGCCAGAAGGCGAGATGCGGGGCGAAGGGAAACATGTTGAGCAGCTTCATCTCGCGCCGCGCGCCGCAGACCTCGAAGAGGCGGCGGCCGGTGACGGCGAGTTGATCCAGATCGTGGCGCGTGAACAGGAACGGAACCGGGTCCGCCGAACGACCGGTGGTGGTCGTCAGAAGGAGCGGACGGAACTCGGCTTCCAGTTCCTGCTGCACGCGAGAACGTCCGCGGACCAGCGCTCGGAGGAGAAGGGGAATCCTCCGTGAAAGCACGCGTTGGTCCGGGATAATCAGAAAGTCTTTGGCGCGCTGCGGATGCTCGGGTGAGTTGAGCAAATCCGTTTTGGTCGTGAACGGAAGGTGGCGCAAATCGTCGAGCGAATGGAACGAGTCCGCGTTCAGGCCCAATTCATGAAACAGCTCGCGGTAGTGCCGCGAGAAAGGCAGCACTATGTCGCGCAAGTAGCGGCGGAGTTTCTCCGCCTGGAGCCGGCGAACGGTTTGCTCAGGCAGCGACGGCCAGTGAGTGGTGAGGTGCGTTGTGTTCATGAGTATGCCTCCGTATAAGGGCCTTGATTTCGGACAGATGTTCCTCGGCGGTGCGACGGCCCAGCTCGATGTATTTGCCGGGCCGGTGAAAGTCGTGCCAGCGACCGTCAAAAGAGAGCGGACGCAACACCAGGTCGGCATGGCGGCAGGACAACTCGGCCATCTGCATCTGACCGGCCAGCGTGGAGCGGTTCATCACGTCGAAGATGCTGTGCGCAGTGCCTGCGTCCACGGCGCGGCGGATCAGCTTGGTCACGGGATTCTCGCGCTGTTTCCGCAGCGCGGCCTGTTCGCGGTCGAACTCCAAACGGCAGCGCAGGTAGGCCGGCGTGGGGATGACATTCACGGCAATGACGCAATCGACGCCCATTTCGCGCGCCACATCCACGGGCAGTGGATCGGCCACGCCGCCGTCAAAGTAGGTTTCGTCACCGATGCGGACCGGTTCGCAGATGCCGGGAATCGCACTGCTGGCCTGCACGGCCAGCGCGACTTCACCGGAGGAGAAGACCTTGCGTTCGAGAGTGACCAGATTGGTGGCGACCACGCGCAGCGGCCGGGCCAGATCGGAAAATGAAACGTCGCCAATGGCGTGATGCAACCGGCGACGCGTCTTGGCCCCGCGCAACAGACCGGAGCGCGGGACGAGGACGGGGTCAAGAAGCCGCAACCATGACCAGCGTCCTTCCACTTCCCGCGCAAACTTTTCCATCTGCTGGCCGTCGTGCCCGTAGGCCCAGACGGCGGCGACATACGCGCCCATGCTGGAGCCGGCGATGGCGTGAATGGGGATGACGTTCTCTTCCAGCACCTGAATGACGCCGATGTGGGCCAGGCCCTTGGCACCGCCGGAGGAGAGGGCGAGACCGACTCGAGGCGGGGAAGGATGGGGATGAGAACTCAGCCGACCCGTTTCGGAATTATCTTCCGACTCCCTTCGAAAAACTGTCGTTTCAATTTTCATGCCCGTCGCCGGGGCGACGAGGAGCCGAAGCTCAAGCGGCCTCTACACTGTGCGGTCGTCTGACCCTTCGGGCTGCCCGCCACTGAACGGAGTTAAAGTGCTTTCTGACCCTGTTTTCATTGGCTGTAATGGAACATACTCTCGGTTTTATGGGCGTCAAATTCTGGCCTGAAAAAACTGGAAGCGGGTGCAAAAAAACGAGGCGCGATGGACGCAGAAGTGGTCTGACTATTTCCGCCTCATCCCAACCAGCCAAGGCGCGCGCGGTAGCTGCGGAACAGCAGGCCCAGCACGCGCATGTTGACCGTGAGCAGGTAGAGCGAAACGAAACCCATAATCACCGTGGCGAAAAGTTTCCAAAAGAACACCTCCAGCGGAATCAAGTGCGCCACCCATCCGCCCGCCAGCCGCAGCGCGAATAACGTCGCCAGCATGAGGAACGCGACGGTGTAGGGCAGGAAGACGCGGAACATCGATGGCACCACGATGTGGGGACTGAGCGCGACGAAGTTGTCGGAGACGGCCACCGCGAGCAGCGCCATCGGGAAATAAAAGGCGCCGAAGCACAACACCGGGATGGACAGAATTTTCAGCGCCGCATTATCGCCGCTGACCAACAGCAGGGCGAGGCCGGGAAGAAACGAAACGAGAAACACCCCGAGTAAAAACAAGAACGGTTGCAGGATGTCGGACCACCATTCGGTCAGCGCTGGGAAATCGGGCGTCTCGTCCTCACCCTGCGCCGAATGCACGATGATTATTTGCATGATGGCGTAGAGGTAGCCGATGGATATGACGGTGATGAGCAGGGAAAATCGCGTAAACCGAATCCGGCCGGAGAATGACGGGCTGGCCGCGCTGGCCAGAAAATCCAGCAACACGAAAAGTACCGCGCCGATCACCAGCAGCAGGAGGCCGCTTTTCTTGAACGGGTAGGCGAAAGCTCCCGGCAGGCTGCGGTAAAAGCTTGGTGTTTCCCGCACCCCCGGTTGCAGCGCCGCCACCATCTGGGCAGCCGTGCGACCCGAGGCGGGCGGCGGCGGGGGCGGCGGCGCAGCATGGACGCGCAAAGTTCCGGTGGGCGGTTGGGCTGACAGTTGCGGGGCCTCAAGGACAAACTCCACCCCGCCTAATCTCAAATGCTGGCCATGCGAAAGATTCGCGTGCTGCACCGGCTGATCGTCCACAAAGGTTCCATTAGTCGAACCCAGATCGCGCACGGTGACGGTACCGTCATAGCGGACTATTTCGCAGTGCCGGCTGGAGACGGAAACATGCCGGATGATGTGGTGGTTCCCCTCGGCCCGGCCCAGGGTGTTAATGCCGTCTTGGAGGTCAATGGGACTGACCTCCAAGTCGCCGCCGTTTGCGATGAGTCTAGCCATGAAGTGAAGTTCACTCTTGGAATAGTCAAACCGGCAACCGATGGCAACTCGTTTGCCCTCCTATTGCCCCGCTTGGAGCGTGAGGAGTATCAGTGGAATTCCTGCACGGTCTTGACCGCGTAGCCGCTTTTTTTCAACGCCGCAATCCCCAGTGCCGCCGCCTTGGCTCCGCTCATGGTCGTCATGATCGGCGTGCCGGTATAAACAGCGGTGGTGCGAATCTTCACTTCGTCGGCGCGGGGGGTTGCGCCGCTGGGCGTGTTGATCACGAGCTGAATCTCCTTGTTCTTGAGCAGGTCGATGGCGTTGGGACGACCTTCCTGGAGCTTGTGAATGCGCTGCACTTTCAAGCCCGCCTTTTCCAAGACCGACGCGGTCCCGCCCGTGGCCACCAGTTCAAAACCCAACGCGGTAAAATCCTTGGCCACTTCCACGGCGTGTGATTTGTGCGCGTCGCTCACGCTGATGAACACCCGCCCGGCGAGGGGCAGCGGGGAGTTCGCGGCCATCTGCGACTTCGCGTAGGCGATGCCAAGATCGGCGTCCAGGCCCATGACCTCGCCGGTGGACCGCATCTCGGGTGAAAGCAAAATATCCTGGCCATGAAAGCGGTTGAACGGAAACACCGACTCCTTCACCGCCCAATACTTGGTCCAGATTTCCTCGGTGAAGCCGAGTTCCTTGAGGGTCTTTCCCGCCATGACTTTCGCGGCGAGTTTCGCCAGCGGCACGCCGATGGCCTTGCTCACAAACGGCACGGTGCGCGAGGCGCGCGGGTTCACTTCGAGGACGTAAACGGTGTCGCCTTTCACGGCGTACTGCACGTTCATCAGACCGATGACTTTCAACTCGCGCGCCATGGCGTGCGTGTATTCGCGGATGGTCTGGATGACTTGCTCCGACAGCGTGTGCGGCGGCAGGACCATCGCCGCGTCGCCGGAATGGACGCCGGCAAACTCGATGTGCTCCAGCATCCCGCCGATGACGATGGTGCCTTCGCCGGGATTCTGGAACTGCCCCACGTCGGTGATGCAGTCCACGTCCACCTCGGTCGCGTCTTCGAGAAATT
The DNA here is from genome assembly GCA_043785945.1 of Akkermansia sp. Taxonomy (GTDB): domain Bacteria; phylum Verrucomicrobiota; class Verrucomicrobiia; order Limisphaerales; family SIBH01; genus JANNGC01. Next base: position 792 of record JAYVWQ010000567.1, on the reverse strand, counting down.
TGTCCACCAGCACGGGCCGCTCGGGCGACGCCTCGACCGCGAAGCGCATGTAGTGCGACAGCTCCGCATCGGAATAAACGATCTGCATCGCGCGCCCGCCGAGCACGAAGCTCGGACGCACCAGCACCGGATAGCCCAGACGCTGGGACGCGGTGAGCGCCTCGGCTTCGTTGGTCGCAAGTCCGTTGGGCGGCTGGGGAATTTTCAGCCGGTCGAGCATGGCCGCGAAGAGCTTGCGGTCCTCCGCCATCTCGATGCTCTGGGGCGAGGTGCCAATGATGTTGACCCCGTTTTTCTGCAGGGCGAGCGCGAGGTTGAGCGGCGTCTGCCCGCCGAACTGCGCGATGGCCCCCCAGCACTTCTCGCGTTCGTAAATGTGCAGCACGTCCTCCAGCGTGAGCGGCTCGAAGAACAGTTTGTCGCTCGTGTCGTAGTCCGTCGAAACCGTCTCCGGGTTCGAGTTCACCATCAGCGTTTCAAAGCCGTCCTCCTTGAGCGCGAACGCGGCGTGGACGCAGCAGTAGTCAAACTCAATGCCCTGCCCGATGCGGTTCGGACCGCCGCCGAGAATCATCACCTTCTTCGTGTCGCTCGGGCGCACCTCGTCGTCGCCCCGGTCGTAGGTCGAGTAGTAGTAGGGCGTGTAAGCCTCGAACTCGGCGGCGCAGGTGTCGACCAGGCGGTAGCTCGGCACGAGGCCGATCTGCTTGCGCCAGGCGCGGATTTCGTCCTCGGTCTTCCCGACGAGGTGGGCAATCTGCCGGTCGGAAAAACCGAGCGACTTGGCTTTGG
>JAYVWQ010000566.1:0-12429 GCA_043785945.1 Akkermansia sp. | reverse complement strand
GGCCGTGCCGAATAGATTGCCCCAGCGGATGTGGTCGTTGATGTCGCGGATGGCGGTGTTGAGCGCCAGACTGGTGGGTTCACCAAACTGGCCGGGCTTGGCTTTGACTTCCGTCTGAAGAATTTCGAGAAAGGTGAGAGAGGTGATGGAGCGCATCGCGCCGAGCTTTTGAATGGCGGGCACACGCACGGCTTCGGTGTCGGAAATGATCTGGGTCACGGCGGTCGCCTCAGCAATGGCCTTCTGCACTTCGGGGGAGGATTCCTTGGCCAGCCGGGCTTCAAAGTAGGGAATGTATTCCGGGTTCTGTTCCTGACCGAGTTTGGTCACAGCGTCGCGCCGCACCCGTGGATTCGGATCTGCGAGGGCGAAGAGGTCGAGGGTAATCTTGATCGCCTTGCGCAGCTTGGAACTGCTGTCCGCGGGCGTCAGGTCGCTGGCGGAAAAAATGAGCGGCTGGCCGGGAGCCGCGAGGAGAAATTCACCATCAATGATTTTCGTTCCCTTGGCCCGACCGTCCACATCGGTCTGCGCATCGAGAAGGAACGGTATTTTCGTCCCGTTGGTTTCCAGAATGTAGAGCGCACCGCCGCGCCACGCGGTCAGGGCTTGGTCAACAAAAGGGTCCGGCGTGTCCGCGAATCCCTTGACCAACTCCGACTGGCGGTCGGCATCCTCGGAGATCACCGCTTCCACCAGGTTGCTGCGCAGCACGGCCGGACGGGGAGCCTCGGTCGCAGCGCGGGTGGCCCACGGCGCGAGGCACAGCAGGAGGGAGAGGAGCCGGTTCAACATTTTCTCGTTGTTAAAAAGGGAGGCAGGCCCACATCAGACCTGCCTCCCCGTGTTGTCCAACCAAACTTTATTTGCTGGCCATCTTGGGCAGGAACTTCTCGCTGAAGGGTTCGCCCTTCACACCGGTGAAGGACTTGATGATCTTGAACTGGCCGGTGGCCAGCGTCTCGCCGATGAAGACGTTGTTAATCAAATGGTGGTTCGCCTGCATGGTGACTTCACCCGCCGGGCCTTTGAACTTCTGACCCACCAGCGCTTCGCGCACCTTGTCCACCTCGAAGGAGTCAGCCTTCTCGGCGGCCTGCTTCCAGAGATAAACGCCGAGGCGGGAGAGGTTCATGGGACTGCAGGTGACGCGGCCCTTGTCATCCACACCCGCGACCTTGTAGTCCGTGCCGGTGACTTTCGGCTCCTTGATCCAAGCCATGAAATCCTTCACGAACTTGGCGTTCTCCGGGGACTTGATGGACATGAAATACGTCCAGCAGCCGAGATGGCCGACGAGCGCCTTGGCCGGGAGGCCGCGGAATTCGTCTTCCGAGATGGAGAAGGAAACCACCGGGCAGTTCTCCGAGGTCAGGCCGGCATTGGCGAATTCCTTGAAGAACGGCACGTTGGTGTCGCCGTTGAGCGTGCTGATGATGCAGGCCTTGCCGCCGGCGGCGAATTTCTTAATCGCCGCGACGATGGTCTGATAATCCGTGTGACCGAACGGCGTGTAGATTTCCTCGATGTCCGACTCGGGGATGCCCTTGGCCTTGAGGTACTCCTTGAGCACTTTGTTGGTGGTGCGGGGATAAACGTAGTCCGAGCCGAGCAGATAGAACTTCTTCTTGCCCTCCTTGAGCATGTAATCCACGGCCGGGATGGCCTGCTGGTTCAACGCCTCGGCGGTGTAGAAGATGTTCTTGGACAGTTCCTCACCCTCGTATTGCACCGGGTAGAAGAGCAGTCCGTTGTCCTTCTCGAACACCGGCAGCACCGACTTTCGGCTCACCGAGGTCCAGCAGCCGAAGACCGTGGCCACCTTGTCCACTTCGAGCAACTGCTTCGCCTTTTCCGCGAAGAGCGGCCAGTTGGACGCGGGGTCCACGACGACCGGTTCGATCATGTAGTTCTTGCCGCCGACTTTGACGCCGCCGGATTTGTTGATCTCGTCAAAGGTGAACAGCAGCACGTCCTTGAGGGAAGTTTCGCTGATCGCCATCGTGCCGCTCAACGAGTGGAGCACGCCGACTTTGACGGTGTCCGCTGCCTGGGTGGTGAACGCGACGAGCGCGACACCGGCGGCGGTGAGGATGGAAAGAATGGAGCGTTTCATGATTTTGGAATGGCAGTTTTGTTTCAGTTCAATGGTTAGATAAACGGCTTGAGGCTTGGACAGGTTAGAAGATGTAGCTCACCCCGGCTCCCACGAAGAAGCGGCTCTCGTGGCCGTCGAAACCATCCTTGTAGGAGGTGCGGTCCCAACGAATTTCCGGCTGAATTTTGATGTTCGGCACCGGCTTGTAGTTCAGCGTCAGGGTCAGACTGGAGAGATCACCATTCGCATCCGGCGACGAGATTGACTGTCCGCTGCGGAAGCCAACGCCGTTGATGCCGAAGCCGTCTTTGTCGTCCAAGTATTCGGCCCGGAAGGCGAGACTAACGGAAGGCGTAAAGTCATAAGTGACCCAAGTGCCGATGGACCAGATGTCCTTGGAGGATGCCGGATCGGGGTCAAAAGTGAAATAATCCAATTCAAGACCCACTCCGAGCGGTTTGCACACTTGATACCCGGCCAGCACAGAGGCACCCGCCACGCTGAAGCCCTCGCTCTCGTGGCTCTGAAAACCAATCAGGCTCAACCAGAGGTCCTTCGCCGGCTTGATGCCGAGGGCCGCCATTTAGGCTTTCCCGGAGTTGTTATCGATGGCCCCGGCATAGATGCCATTTTGGACGCGCACCTTCAGGTCCAGCCAGTCGGTGAACGTGTAGCCAAGTTGCACGCCTGCTGACGGGCCGTTGCCCGTGTAATACCACTGGTAGCCTTGGGAAAAATTCGCATTGACCGCACCTCCATCACCTGACTCGTAGTTGAGCAGGGAGATCAACTGGCCGGCCTTGATGTTCAGGCCGGTGCCAAGAGGCGCGTTTACTTCCACGTAGGCTTCGCGAAGGTTTTCCAATCCCTGCACTTCGCCGCCGGTATTCACCACGGCGGAATCCTCACCCCAGATGAGCGAGGCCCGATAGCCCGCCGACCATTTCTCGCCGCTCCGTTCCGCGGGGGGACTGGCCAGCGTGAGTTTGACTTTGTTGAGGGTGAAGGAATTCTCCGAGGTATTCCATAGATAGCCGTTCGACTTGCGATCCGAAGGACGGCTCGTGTCGTAAAAGTAGGATGCCGTGACAAAGCCGCTCAGTTGAAGGTCCGAAAGAGCTTTGACGAATTTAGTAGGTGTGCCGCTAGGAATCAGATGGGGAACCAAGCCTTCCTTTTGGGCCATCGCTTCAAGCGCATCCAAACGCTTCTTAAGCTCCGCGTTTTCTTTCTCCATTTTTTCCACGCGCACGCTGTTGCCACTTTCAGTCTGGGCCAAGGCGGTGGTGCCAGTAGCCAGCAAAGCACCGCCCAGACACGCCCCAACACCAAACGGTGCGAGCCGGGAAGGAATACGTTTTGGGATTTTTTTGATCATGATGTAATCAGTTGGTTTTTGGATTCGTTGATGCGGTTGCGACGCATTTCGTGAGCCTTACGCAACGAGGATGCCAGTGCTTCCCGCCAACCATGGAATCACGCTGAATAGATTTCACCGGAACGATTAGTGAAATCGCATCATCGAGTTTCGTTTTATTCTAGGGGGATTTATCTGCGGTAGATGTTTTGAAAAATGGCCACGCTTTCGACCTCAAGTATCGGCCGCTTTGCTGACGAAAAATCAAACCGACCAGCCGTCCGTGCGTACTCCGTGGCACCCTGAGCAAAGATGAACAGACGACGCCATGCGATGAGAGGAATGAAATCGAGCCAGCGCGTGACGACCCGGATGTTCTCCCCGGGCCAAATGAATTCACGCGCTCCGCATGATACTGCCCGCAGCCCCGCCCTCGCATTTCTGAGCCGCGATCTTCACGCGGGGTATGGAACAAACCCCGGCGGGCCCGCTCGACCCGCGAGTCGGGAAATCAGGAAGTTTCAGGATCGGGTTACACCCCATAGCTAGATGTCCCCTCCATGACCCAAATTTTCCCGCACCCGCACGGTACGGGACACGGCTCCTCCCTTGGGACGGCCCGTTAAAACAAACAAAAAGAAGCAGAATTATGAACCAAATCAAATTAGTGATACTCGCCCTCGCGACTGTCGTCCTCGCAGGTTGCGACCAACAAAAGGCCGCCATCGAGGAGAAGAAGGAAAACATGAAAGAGGCGATCGACAACCGCAAGGACGCCGTAGCCGCCGACGCCGCTGCTGCGAAAAAACAGGCTGACATCAACGCCACTGTCGAGAAGGCGCGGATCGAAGCCAATAAGGACGCCACGCAGGCGCAACTTGACGCTGAGAAAAAGAAAGCCGAGGCCGCCGCCGCCTTTGAAAAGGCCAAGGTGGATGCCGAGAAGAAGTAACGGAGCCTGCCCACCACGACGGGTGGACTTGGCGAGTGGAACCAGCCTTGCCCGAAGAAGTGTGGTCGGACGGCCTCTCCACCGCCCCTGCTTGTTGAGTTGAATCAGGGGTTGACCATCCGCACCCGGTAAAACTTGCGGCCTGCACCACGGTCGCGGTCCGTGTAATCGACGACGCCCGATTCGTTCACGACATAAGCAACGGTGCTCCAAGTGATCAGGTCGGGGGAAGTTTCGATCGCGCAGGTGGCAGAAACGGGACCGGTGAGGGTCAAAGTCCAGCCTTCCTCCGTCGGCATGAGTCGGCGCAACACGACGGGCGTAGGCGGCACGGCCAAGGAAGCAGCCACGAACGGGGCCGGGGACCCCGGCAACGACAAGGCAAAGCCCGGCATGGCATTCAAACTCGGCGGAGGGATGATGGCGCCGCCCAAGCGAACTTGGAAAAGGCTGGAGGCTCCACTCTTTCCCCCGGCGAGCAACGCTTCCTCATAGGTGTTGCCGAAAGCGCGGTCCCACACTTTCACCTGCATCCACACCGTCTGACCGGCGAGGCTAGCGGGAATGGTCCGGGTGCCGCCGTTGAACCGACCGGGAACAGGCAGGAAGCTGGTCACCGGCTCAACCAAGTGCAGATCACCGGCCGTGCCCCCGGCAAAAAGTCCCACCACGAGTTGGCTGGCGGCCGTGATAAAATTCGTCCCATCCACGTCGTACACCCGATTGGTGCTGCTGTTCGCGAAGAAGACCGTGCCCGCCCCCGCCACATTGCTCGAGATATTTACCACCGCCACTTGGCTCGTCACAGCCCCGTAGGCGCTGCTCACCACCACGCGATACGGCCCGGCGCTGGCAGGTTGAAGGTTCGAGATGATCAACGAACTGGATTCCGCGCCCGCCAACGGCACGTCCTGAAACAGCCATTGGTAACTCAGCAACCCCGGGCCCCAAGCCAGAACGCTCAAATGCGCCGCCTGGCCGGGCGTCACGGATTGATAGGGAAGAGGTTGCGTCACGATGCTCGGGGCCACCGGCGGCGGATTGGTGATGACCGTCGGACCGTCCCCGACGGGCGTGATGAGAGCGGCGATCCGCAACACCGAACCGTATTCGCTCCCATCGGCGCCACGTCCTACGACAAACTGAAGCCTCTCGCCCTCCGCCAGAGCCACGACATTCGAGAATGAGGCCGACTGGGTCGGTGCGAGATAAATACCAAACAACTCCTCACTATTGCGGACGACATGGAAATCCGTATCGCCTTGCGGCCAAGCCGGGTAGATCGGCTGCACCGAGGCGTGGACCAGATAATTGCTGCTCACCGGGGCCGTGAACTGGATGACGGCGAAGTTCTCCGGCCGGCCATCCTGCCCCGGAGCGAACCACACCGCACCGGACGGCAGGTGGACCGCGCCGCCTCCAAAGACCACCGGCACGCTGCTGGTATTGGCATAGACGACCGGAGCCTGGCCGGCGGTGAGCTGCCATGAAGGCACAAGCACCCCGCTCTCCGTCGGCGAGGTGTGCCGCACACCCAATGGCGTCACCGTCCCTCCGACCGTCGTTGCCCAACCCAAAGTCCAAACCCCATTCGGGTTGTTGACCGACGAAAAATCACGTCCCACATCGTAGTCGTAGTGGCTCACGATGGGCGGCGGCGGGGGTGGAGGGGGTGGAGGATTCGTCGAGCCAGCGCCGGGATTGATCAAGGCCGCGAGGCGATACACCGAGCCATACTCCGTCCCATCCGCGCCCCGCCCGAGAAGGAGCTTGATCGTGTCCCCCGCACTCAGTTCCAGCGTGTTTGTGTAAGCAGTCGATTGCGCCGGACTGAGCCACTGGGTGAACAGGACGGTGTTATTTTGCACCACATGAAAATCCGCATCGCCCTGCGGTGGGCCGGGGTAAAACGGACGCACCGCTGTCGCCACCGTGTAGCTGCCATTGGTCGGCGCAGTAAACTGAATGACGGCAAAATTCTCCGGCCGGCCATCCTGTCCGCTCGCGAGCCACACCTCGTTCGCGGCCAGAGGCACCACCCCCGAGGCCACCGAGACCCCGTGCCCGCTGGTGTTGCAATAAACCACCGGAGCCTCGCCGTGGGTCAATTGCCACGAGGGAATGTTCACTCCGCCGTCGGCGGTTGAATTATGCTGCACGGTCAGGGGATGCACCGCCCCCGTCACCGTGCCCGCCCAGCCGAAAGTCCAGACCCCGCTCGGATTGCCGGCCGTGGAGAAGTCGCGGCCCACGTCGAAGCCCGCTGTCTGCGCGGACGCGACGACGGCACTGGCACCAAGGAAGAGCGAGAGAAGCAAGGGCGGCACGCGGAAAAAACGATTCGCAACAATCTTCATGTGAGTAAAAAATACTTGCCCCTCCCCCAAGTTGTCATGGGACCGACCATGCCAAAATCCTGCGCCTTGTCAGCAACAAGTTCAGTTCAATTTCCGGTTTTTCGGGGCCGTCCGCCCGGAGGTTTTTCCGCCGGGTGCGGTGGGATTGGAAGTGACGTCCGAGTGCCTGGGTCAGGCTTCCCGCCGGATGGCTGAGAGCCAGTCGGCCCTGGAGCGCGCCCGTCCTCGGGCGCGCTCCGCCTGCGGATGTTCCGACCGGCTCGGCGCGAGAACGACCAAACCGGGTCAGGCTGGGCGTTCCAGCACAACCATTCCCGCGCGCCGGTGTTTCCGTTTGTGTCGCGCACTGATTTTCACAACACTGCGCGCGCTGCATGAATCCAACGCCGAAAGAGATCACCGAACAAATCATCGCCAACATCGAGTTGGTCATTCGCGGCCAGCGCGATGCGCTCCGAAAAATTCTCGCCGCCGTCGCCACCGGCGGGCATGTGCTGCTCGAAGATTTTCCCGGCACGGGCAAGACCACACTGGCCAAGGCGCTGGCCCGCTCCATCGACGCGCAGTTCAAGCGGCTCCAGTTCACGCCCGACCTGCTGCCCTCGGACATCCTCGGCGTGAGCGTGTTCAACCCGCGCGAGCAGGAGTTTCGTTTTCACGAAGGCCCGATCTTCACCAACATTTTGCTGGCCGATGAAATCAACCGCGCCTCACCGCGCACCCAATCGGCCCTGCTCGAAGCGATGGGCGAAGTGCAGGTGAGCGTGGAGGGCGAGCGCCGCGCGCTGCCGGATTTATTCTTCGTCATCGCCACGCAGAACCCGGTGGACTTTCGCGGCACCTATCCGCTGCCCGAGGCACAGATGGATCGTTTCGCCGTGCGCCTCACGCTCGGCTACGTCTCACCGGAGGAGGAGGTCGCGGTGCTTTCCGCGCAGGAAAAAAATCACCCCATCGACGCGCTGCGATCCGTCGTGGCTCTTGCGGATCTCGTGGCGCTAAAACGCGCCGTGACGGACGTGCGCATCAGCGCGGAGTTGAAACGCTACATCGTGGACCTGTGCTCCGCGACGCGCGCGCGGCCCGGCGTGCAACTCGGAGCCAGCCCGCGCGCCTCGCTCGCGCTCATGAAAATGTCGCAGGCCCTCGCGCTTATGGACGGGCTGGATTTCGTGACCCCGGAGCAAATCCAGGAACTCGCCGCGCCCGTCCTGGCGCATCGCATGGTCATGGAAGCGCAGGCGCGCTTCTCCGGCGTGACCGCGCGGAGCGTGGTCGAGGATGTGATCAAGAAAATCCCCGTGCCGGCATGAATAGACAAAAAGCTGCACCGCTGAAAACTGAAATGCTGAAACTCCCCGGTGCTGCCGAACACGATTTCAGTTTTTCAGCCCTTCAGCTTTTCAGCCCGTTTCCCCCATGACCCGCCTCGCCTTTCGCCTCTACCGCGTTTTCTCCGCCCTGAATCACTGGGCGTCGCGACGGCTCACGCGCGGGGGCTGGCTGGTGCTGGTGGGCATGTGTCTCACCGGGGGCATGGCCACGGACACCGAGCAGTCGCTGGGCTATCAGATGCTCGCGCTGCTCTTTGCTCTGTCCCTCTCGGCGATGGCGGTCGCGCCGTTTTTTCGGGCGAAGTTTTCGGTGGAACGATTGCTCCCGGACTTCGGCAGCGCGGGTGAGCCGTTGCGCTACCGCGTGTTCATCCGCAACCGCAGCGGGAAAAAGCAGGCCGGCCTCTTCGTGCTCGACACGCTGGCCGACCCTCGCCCGACCTTCGCAGAATTTGCCGCGCTCAATCGCCGCACTGGCCGAGGAGGAAAGACGCTCCGCCTGACTGGCGTGCCCGACACACGGCGCGTCCTGCCCATCAAGCCGCAGTCGCTTCCCATCCTCGCGCCCGGCGGCACGGCGGATGTAGAAATCCAACTCATGCCCCTGCGGCGCGGCGTGCTCCATTTCACCAACGTGACCGTGGCGCGGCCCGATCCATTTCTGCTTTTCCGCGCGCTGCAACCCGTGCCGTTGCCGGGCAGCATTACCATCCTGCCCCGGCGTTATCCCCTGCCCCGCCTCGCCCTGCCCGGCTCGACCAGCTACCAACAAGGCGGCGTGTCCTTCGCTTCGTCGATTGGTGAGTCCGAGGAATTTGTTTCGTTGCGCGACTACCGTCCGGGCGATCCGCTGCGCCGCCTCCACTGGCGCAGTTGGGCCAAGGTCGGGCGTCCAGTGGTGAAGGAATTTCAGGATGAATTCTTCGTCCGACACGCGCTCATCCTCGACACTTTTGCCGGAGCGGAAGACGCGGCCGTGTTTGAAGAAGCCGTGTCCGTCGCCGCGTCCTTCGCCTGCACCATCGACACGCAGGAATCGCTGCTCGATCTGCTCTTCATCGGGCCGCAGGCGTACTGCTTCACCATCGGGAGGGGCGTGGCGCATGCGGAGCAGATGCTGGAACTGCTCGCGGCCGTGACGCCCGCCGTGGAGAAGCCGTTCGCCGCATTGGAGCAGTTGGTGGTGGAACACGCCGCCTCGGTCAGCGGCTGTGTCTGCATCTTCGTGGCGTGGGACGAGCCGCGCCGCGCCCTCGTGCATCGGCTGGAAAAACTCGGCGTGCCGCTGACCGTGCTGATCATCCGCGCCGCCGGAGCCGCCGCGCTGGAACGACGCCCGGACGACCCGGAGACCTTGCACGCTCTCGAGGTCGGGAAGATGGAGGAAGGACTGGCGAAGTTATGACTTCATACCGGCATGTTGATGAAGGCGTGATGAGTTCGTCGCGCTTCGGCTCCGGCTTCCCTCTCCCCTCAACGGGGAGAGGGATTGAGGGTGAGGGGTGGTTCGGGCTGATGCGTCATTCGCGATGGGAGTCGCAGGTCATTCCCACCCCTCACCCCGGCCCTCTCCCCGTTGAGGGGAGAGGGAGAAGCGCATCGCGAACTGTCCAGTCCGCGTGCATTCTCCATGCGTTGCGTCCAGCTAGGCTCGCATGAACACGCCCCCTCTTCTCGCCCTCGCCGCCCTGCTCTTCTGGGGCTGGCAGTCCAACCATCTTGTCCTCGGCCTGCTCGCGGGCGGGCTGCTGGAATCTTCGCGCTTCCTCAAGTTCCGCTGGTCGCTCACCCAAGCCGACTTCAACCGGCTGTGGAATGTCTGCACCGTGCTGCTCATCGCGATCGGTGCGTTCCTCGTGATGAACGAGGGCACGGTTCCTTTCACCGACTTGTTCGCCGCCGCCGGCAAACGGCCCGAGGCCATGCGCCAGGCGGGCAAGTCCGCGCTCGTCTGGTTCCAGTGGTTCCCGATGATTTTTCTGCCCTTCATTCTCGCGCAGGTCTTCAACGATCCGCCGCACGTCGGACTGGCCACATTCTCGTGGTGGCTGCGGCGGCAGGAGGCGCGGCACCCGCAGACCCGGCTGCCGCGCGAGGCCTTGAACACGTCGTATGCCTACGTCGCGCTGGGCCTGCTCTCGGCCAGCGCCACGGTGCAGCACAAAGATTTTTTCTACTCCGGCCTCGTCCTGCTGGTGGCCTGGGCGCTGTGGCCGCTGCGCACGCGGCGGTATCCCGCCGTCGCGTGGCTGGCGATTTTCGCGGTCATCGCGGTGGCGGGATACGGCGGACACACCGGGCTGTTCCGGCTGCAAAAGAAGCTGGAGGAGATGAACGTGTCGTGGTTTTCCAAACTGGCGGCGGCAGGTTTCAACGCCAACGATGCCCGCACCTCGCTTGGAACGATTGGAAAATTGAAACAGTCCGGCAGCATTGTGCTGCGACTGAACACCGACGGCAGCGCGCCGCCCGAACTGCTCCGCGAAGCCAGCTTTGCCAACTACATTTCACCGCGGCGGGGCGGCTTGACCGCACCGCTCTGGAACAATTCGGAGCGCAATTTCGGAACGCTCTTTGGCGAAGTGGACGGACGCACTTGGAAGCTGATGTCACGTCCCAACTCGCCACGCACGGTCAGCATCGCGGCCTACTTGCGCGGCGGGGACGGCCTGATCGCGCTGCCCTCCGGCGCATCGCTGCTGGAGAATCTGCCCGCCGTCGAATTGAAGACGAACCGCTTTGGTGCGACCAAAGTTTCTGGCGGTCCGGGTCTCGCCATCTATCAGGCGCGCTACGGCCCCGGCCCCACCATCGACTCCGCGCCCAGTCCCGAGGACATGCGTTCCATCGAGGAGACGGAACCGTCCGTGGCCCAAGTCGCCAAGAAATTAAAACTCCACCCCGACATGCCCGCTCAGGAAGCAATGCGCATCGTCGCCAGTTATTTCCAAAGTGAGTTTCAGTACTCGACCTATCTCACGACGGCGCATCAGGCCACCTCGAATGAAACCGCGCTGGCCCGTTTCCTCCTCACGACGCGGGCCGGGCATTGCGAATACTTCGCCACCGCCACCGCGCTGCTGCTGCGTCAGGCCGGGCTGCCGACGCGCTACGCCGTGGGCTGGTCGGTGCAGGAAGGCTTCGGCAAAAAATATGTGGTGCGCGAACGCCACGCCCACGCCTGGACGCTCGTGCATTACGACGGCGCGTGGCACGACTTCGACACCACGCCCTCGTCCTGGAACGCGGTGGAAGCCGAGCGCGCCTCGTGGCTCCAGCCGGTGAAGGATTTTTTCTCGGACCTTTGGTTTCAATTCTCAAAGTTTCGCTGGAGCCAGACCGAGTGGCGCAAATACTTCATGTGGGCGCCGGTGCCGCTGCTCGTCATCGTGCTGGCGCGCTTCTTCCTCGGCAAACAGTGGAAGAAAGTCCGCGCCCGCCGCGAGGACCGGGCCAGGGAACGCGAGCGTCAGGGCAGCGATTCTGAGTTCTACCGCATCGAACAGCACTTCGTCGCGCGCGGCTTGGAGCGACGCCCGGCGGAGAACTGGCCGGGCTGGCTGCGCCGCGTCGGGGAACAGGAGCCACGAGTCGCGGAACTCCAAAGCGTGCTCGCGCTGCATCAGCGTCATCGCTTCGACCCGCGCGGACTGACCGCCCCCGAGCGCGTGGAACTGCGCGAAGACGTGGCGCGGTGGCTGAGGGCGCGCCCGGCGTGAATGAGGAGCGCGACCGTCTCGGTCGCCCCAGTCGGCGTCTCGCCGACGGGCGTCCGTGCGGTGGTAAAAGTTTCCGGCGGGACGCCGAAAACTGCGGGCGGGACGCCACGCGCTCCTCATCGAAATTGTAAAACTCTTGAACCTTTGCCAAATTTTGCCGTCTTACTACCCAATGCGAACCATATCCAAGGCGCGCCGGGCCTTCACGCTCATCGAGTTGCTCGTGGTCATCGCCATCATTGCCATCCTCATGGCCATGCTCCTGCCGGCCTTGTCCACGGCCAAGGCCAAGGCCAAGCGGATCGCCTGCGTGAGCAACATGAAGCAGGCGGGGGTGGGAATCATCCTTTGGGCGCACGATTACGAAGGACATTATCCGTGGATCGTGGCGCTGTCGGATGGCGGCACGCACACGCTCCCGCAGGCCTGGCAGCACTTCGCCACGCTCTCGAACGAACTGGGTTCTCCGAAGATTCTGCACTGTCCCTCGGACAATGATAAAAAAATCGCCGACTCCTTCGGCAGCAGTCCGACCAGTTTCACGACGATGAAGGACGACGCCCTCAGCTACGCCATCGGCACCGAGGCCACGGAAGGCAACACGACCATGCA
>JAYVWQ010000565.1:0-3754 GCA_043785945.1 Akkermansia sp. | reverse complement strand
ACCTGATGGTCGTTGTTGAAGCTCTCGATGAAGTCCGTCTCGCCATCGCCATTCAGATCGCGCAGTCGCACCAACTGATCGCGGCAGGTGATGAACAATTCGTCGCCGCGAAACTTCACGCCGAGCGGCTGGAAGAGTCCGCTCGCAATGCGCCGCCAGCGCAACGGCGCAGGTGCGGGGGCCATGACGCCATCCACACGCCAGACGTCGCCGTTCCAGGTGGCTACGATCGCTGCCTTGCCGTCCGGCGTGAAATCAAAGCCGCCGGGACGCATCCAGCTTTGCCAGGGATTCTCCGTGGGCAGCGTGAACGTGTCGGCGATGAACGCGCCGTCCGCTTTGCCGGCCACAGAAATCGTCGTGACTTCCTGCGCCCAGCGCGGCGGGCCGCCGTGGGTCAGCGGTTCGATGTCGAGTGATGCGGTGGAAGTTTTCACCAGCTTGGCGAGCGCTGGTTCATCGGCTCGCGAAATGAAGAGCCGCGTCTTCGCCGAACCGGGGAGTTCCGCGATCCAGAAGCCGCCCTCTTTGCGAAGCGAGCCATCGCCGGAGAGCGCGACGTTCACCGAGTCCGGCGCGACGCGCAGGAGTAATGGTTTCTTCGCCGCACCGATATTCAGCGTGCGCGTGAAGACCGCGTTGGAGCCGTGGTCGATCCAACCCGGCGATTCGAGCACGCGCGTTCCGCCGATGCTCGCCGCGATGACCACCTTGCTGCCCTGCAAATACATTCCTTCGTAATGCGCCCACTCACGCGGCAGCGGACCGAACATCCGCTTGTCGCGGCCCACCACACGCGCGTCATCCCATTTTCCTTCTGGCGAAGCCCAGCCTGGGCCGACCGGATTCACGAAATGCCGTTCGCCCTTGAGACTCGTGTGTGTGCCGTGGCTGCCGTCAAAGGCAATGCCCTTCCAATCCACAAACTCTCCCGTGGTCGCCGCCGCCACGCGCATCGTGTCGTGGTCATACACCATCCACGCGCGGCCCTTGCTCACGCCGCCCGGACCGTCATCGAGCCGAACCGCGATTCCCTTCTGCGCGATGTTGCCCGGCGCAACTTGCAACGTCCAAAACAGCGCCGGCCCATAATCCATGCGCTGATACGGCGGTAACCCACCCTGCGGTGAAGCACCAAAGGCAGTCGATGTGACAACGAGGAGTGCGGCGATGATGAGTTTCATGCTTTATGCTTTGGCTAGGCTAACGCTCAGATTCTTCAGAACGGCGGAATTCTTCCCATGAGATTCTCTCGATGGAAAACCCTTTGAGTCGGCGATTTTGCCGAATTGCTTTGTTCACGATTTCTTTCGTTACGCCGATGACTTTTGCCGCTGCCGCACCTGACTCAAATACCCGTCCGTCAGAAAGTCGGAGCGGCTTCTTCCGTGCTTCCATGTAGCACTCATCGCACTGATGTCCTTGAAGAATGGAGCGAGGCGTTTTGGGAGTAACGTGACCGTGCGAACACCGAACCGAGAGGGGCTTGTCTGCGCCAAGGAATACTTTGGTCAAAATCTCAAGGCCCATCGTGTGAGCCTTCTCCCCAACCTCTCGCCAGTAAACCTCACTTTCATTTACCACCGGCAAACTGGTCAGATCAGCTTCCGCAAATCCGTGCGGGATTGGTCGCTTGTCTTGCGAAAGAGCAGCATGGATCTGTTCTCGCATTTCTTCGACAGTCGTTCGCTTCCCCAATTCGCGAACCTCAATCAGCAGGATGCCGTTCGATTTGCAGAAGCGCCGCCGTGTCCGGTCGTTTAACTGCTGAAGACGGAAACCCTCAACGCCATTCCAGTTCTCCTGCGGCTCGTAGTGATGGGCTCCGTTATGTTCCAGCGCCAGCTTCAAGTCCTCGCTGTAAATATCCAACTCCAGAGGCACGCCTTTGCTTGAAGTCATGCCTCGCATTCGCACGCGGTGAAATGTTCGTCCAAAGAGTCGTTCGACAACCGTCCGGCAAAGCATCTCTGCATAAGACCCGGAGCAATCCGTGCAGAAAGTTCCAAGATTACGAATTGAAAGCAAGGAGCGGTGGAATACATGGCCCAAGGAACATTGCCACAGTGAGGACAGGCTGCCGTTCCTCGCCTTTTCCAACAGCTTGCCACCGTGCTTCTGCTCTGCTTCCAGATAATCTTCGTCCGTAAAGCGCGCGCTCGGTGCGCATTGAGGACAGCCGCCACCTCCCTGCAACTGATTCCATGTAGATGTGACCTCGTGGACGCAAACTTCAAATCGCACTCTGATTGGTTTCTGCGAATTGGAGTATTCAGAAAAAAGGGTGATGCCCATCTCTTTCAAAGCTCGGCGGACTTGTTCTGTCGAATACGTCCGCCCTTTGGCGCGATCACGAAGCATGCAGCGGCGGCAGCGTGTCTTCAGCAACTCACCGGCTTTCGCTTCCCAAACTTTACGGCAACCAGTGCAACGAACTTCGATTCGCGAGCCAGAATACGCGCAGTCCTGTGACAAGACCTCGATTCCACGGTCGAGCAATTTAGCTTTCAGTTCAGCGAAGTTGATTCGGTGTTTGTTGAATCGCTTTTGAATGCCGCACCTTCTGCAACCAACTCCCTTGGTAAGAATGTCCGCAAGACGAAGTTTGCCTTCGTAGCCGCACGACCGACACAAATACGCCATCAGAGTATGGCCATTCTTGTAACTGGAGTTTTTGAGTTCGAGACCCTTCGCAGCAAACTTCTCAAAGGCGAATTGGATGCCGTGCCGATGACTCTCGGCGATGCGAGCCCGACCACAAACCGGGCAGCCCTCGCCCGCTTTCACGTATCCATACGGCTTCTCGCCTACATGGCCGCAAACTTTGCAGCAGTATGGCAATGGGGTCTTGCTGTTCACATAGCTGTCGGCCAGCAATTCAAGGCCGTGCGTTGAGAACGCAAGGGCAACTTGATCGAATGACAGCTTCAAAGCCATGCAGGCGCGCGTTTAACCAGTTGTTCCAAAAAGCCTTTCCACCTTTGCCGTTACCGCAGCATTCATCTTGATGATTGGTGTCAATTTATTCGACGACCACCACGCGCTTGCCCAGCACATCCAGCTTCGGCTGGATGCCGAGGCCGGGGGACTTCGAGGCGGCCATACGGCCGTTCACGCGCTGCGGTGCGCCGGCGGCGGTGCTGACGGTGACGTAGCTGTTGAAGTCGGTGGTGCTGAAGAGAAACTCGGTCGGCGTGCTGTGCGCGAGATGGGCGATGGCCGCGGTCGCGATGTCGCCGCCCCAGGAATCTTCCAGCGTCATGCCGATGCCCATGCTCACGCACAGGTCGCGGGCCTGTTTGATCTTCGTGAGACCGCCGAGCTTGCTGATCTTCAGGTTCACCACGTCCATAGCGAGATCTGACTTCGCGCGAAGCAGGATGCCGAGGTCGTCGATGTTTTCATCCAGCACGAACGGGTGTGGAATCTGGCGGCGGACCGCAAGGCATTCCTCGTAGGTCAGACAAGGTTGCTCAATGTAAACGTCCACGTCGCGGACGGCCTTCGCGATGCGCACGGCTTCGTGCTGCACCCAACCGGTGTTGGCGTCGGCAACGAGGCGGTCGCCCGGTTGAAGCTTCGCGGCGACGGCGAAAATGCGCGCGATGTCCACATCCGGATCGCCGCCGACTTTGAGTTGAAAGCGTCGATAACCTTCGGCGCGATAGCCCGCGACCTTCGCGGCCATTTGCTCCGGCGACTCCTGCGAGATGGCGCGATAGAGATGCACGTCCTCGCCATAACGGCCGCCGAG
>JAYVWQ010000564.1:0-7033 GCA_043785945.1 Akkermansia sp. | reverse complement strand
CTGTCCGCGCCCTTGTCCTCGATGAAGTCGCCGAAGCACGCGTCATCGTCGCCCACCGTGGCCTGCATGGAGATGGGGTTCTGCAGCATCTTCAGAATCGCCCGCACGCGGTCAGCCGGCAGGTGCAATTCTTCGGCGAGTTCCTCGGGCGTGGCTTCGCGGTCGAAGGCCTGGAAAAGCTCCTTCTGCACGCGCATCAGCTTGCCGAAGATTTCGATCATGTGGACCGGAATGCGGATGGTGCGGGCCTGGTCGGCGATGGCCCGGGTGATGCCCTGGCGAATCCACCACGTCGCGTAGGTGGAGAACTTGTAGCCGCGACGATACTCAAATTTTTCCACTCCGCGCATCAGGCCGATGTTGCCTTCCTGAATCAGATCCAGGAACGGCAGGCCGCGGTTGATGTATTTTTTGGCGATGGAAATAACCAGGCGCAGGTTGGCTTCGGCCATCTCACGCCGGGCGTCGTCACTGGCGGCTCCGCAGCGGTTCAATTGGAGGTGAGACTTGAGAAAATCTTCCTTGGGCATCCGGACAAATTCTTCCAGCGCCTTGATCTTTTGCTGCTCGGACTGAAGAAGCGCGCGCTCCTCCGTAGATTTTCGCCCGGCCTCGAGCTTTGTCACCAGCGCCCGGCTGCTTTGGAAACGGGCCTGGATGTTCTGAGACACGAGCATCATTTCATCGAGCACGCAGGGCTTGTAATGGAACTTGGCAAAGATGCCCTGGAGTTTCTGATCCAATTCCTGAAACTCGCTCCAGCGCTTGGCCTTCGCTCCGGATGTGGCCGCCGTCTCCCATTGCGAATACTTGTCGTCCGCCTTGCTGTCGAGGTCCCGGACCTTTTTGACCAGCGTGCGCAGCGTCTTCAAATGCAGTTCCCGGCCTTCCAACTGGTTGTCCACGATCACGCGGTCAAACCGTTCCTTGGGTGGTTCGGAAATCAGCTTCTCGGCCAGGGCGATATGCTCTTTGGCCGTGAAACCGAAGCGATAAATAATCTTCTTCCGTTCAAAATCGGCTTCTTCGATGCGTTTGCAGATGGCCACTTCCTGTTCGCGGTTCAGCAGCGGCACCTTGCCCATCTGGCGCATATACATCCGGACCGGGTCGTCCAAAATGTCGAGCCGTCCCTTCGGCTCATCTTCGGCCGCATCCGCTTCCGGTTCCGACTCCTTGACGCCGTCCACCTCGGCTTGATCCACGATCTTGACCTCGAGATTGTTCAGCTCGGCGTAGATGTGGTTGAGTTCTTCCGGTGTGACCACGCAGTCCACCAGCGCGTCATCGATGTCATCGCTGGTCAGGTGTCCCTGCTCCTTGGCGATGACCAGCAATTCACGAACCTTCTCCGTCAGGTCAAAGACGGTGCCAACTTGGGCCGGGCCACCTTTGGTCCGGGCTTCGCTCCCGGCGGCTTTGGCGGCCAGCGGGGCGACCGCGCCTTTGAGGGGAAGCAGTCCCTTGGGTGCTGTTTTGGCCTCGGCGCGAGCAGCGCTCAGTTCACCGGTGTTTCGACGTGACGCTTTGGGCAAGAGGCGTTTGGCCGTGGTGGCGGCAGTTCGTCCAACTTTTGATTTAGGCATTTGTTTGGGCATTTTTTCGGCTCCCGAATCCGGAAGAAATTAAAGCTCGTGATGCTCTCATAGAATTTCCGGCAGTCAAACAGTCCTGTAAAGAATCTCACCGGTTGGGGAGCAGGCGTGCCGCCCGTGACCGTCCGGTGATGGGTTCGCCGCCCCTATGGGCCTAAATTTCTAGAAGCCCCTCCCTGAAAGTGCCCGTTTATCGCTTCCGCCCGCTCAAAATCGTCCCGCGCCCCGTCAGGTAAAGGAGCACCACCATCGCGGCGAAGGGGATCAGCGCCAGCAGGTCGGGCGAGATTTGCGTAGGCGTGAGCTGGGCGTAGAACGGGTTGCTGGCCGTGGCCCACTTGTCCAGCTTGTCGTACAGCTCGCTCAACATCCCGGCCATGAAAGCGATGACGATGCCCGCGATGGCCCCGCCGGCGATGTAGCCGGAGGCCATTAACACACCGGGGCTTTTGTCCCCCTCCGCGATGTGTTCCTCCTCGGTCATTTGCGCGCAATCGGGATGCTGGCGGCGCTTCGAGTCCACCAGCCACCGCACCATGCCGCCGATGAACACGGGCATCGAGGTCGCCAGCGGCAGATAGACGCCGACGGCGAAGGCCAGCGACGGGATGCCGGACATTTCGAGCACGATGGCGATCATCACGCCGAAGAGCACCAGCGCCCACGGCAGCTTGTGGCTGAGAATGCCCTTGATGATGTAGGAGACGAGGGTTGCCTTGGGCGCGTCGAACTTCTTCACCTCGCTGCCGTCCGGGCGCTTGGTCACGGTGCCGTTGATGCCGGGGTCCACGAGATAAACTGCCTGGCCGGCTTCGTTGACGAGGTATTCGCGCGCCGTGCCGCTGACTGCATCTTCCTGATGCCAGACGAAGTAAGTCTTGCTGTCCTGTTTCGCCTGGGGTCCGACGAGCTTCACGGTTTTGGTGAGATGAATCGGGTCGGTTTGAAGGTCAGTCGTGACCGGGACATACACTTTGCCGGTGTCGTTCAACTGAAGAAGAATTGGCCCGAGTACGAGCGCGGACGCCAAGGCTCCGATGAGAATGGCGATCTGCTGGTGGCGCGGGGTGGAGCCGATGAGGTAGCCCGTCTTCAAATCCTGCGAGGTGGTGCCGCCGTTCGACGAGGCAATGCACACGATGCCGCCGACCGAAAGCGCGGTGATGTAAAAAATGCGATCCGTCCAGCCTAGCGCGAGGAAGGCGAGGCAGGTCAGCAGCAGCGTGGCGATGGTCATGCCCGAGATGGGATTGGAACTGGAACCAATCTCCCCCGTGAGCCGCGACGAGACGGTGACGAACAGGAAGCCGCAAAGGACGATCATCACCGCGCCCACGATGTTCATATGCAGGCCCGGTGCGAAGAGGATGGCGAGGATGAGGGCCGCGATGCCAGCGAAGACGAACTTCATCGAGAGGTCGCGATCCGTGCGCAGCACCGTCTCCGTGCTCTTCTTTTTCCCGCCAAAGTCGCGCAGGCCGCCCCGGATGCCGCGCCAGATGAGCGGCAGCGAGCGCACCAGGCTGATAATGCCGCCGGCCGCCACCGCGCCCGCGCCGATGTAGAGGATGTAGGCCCCGCGAATCTGGTTCGGACTCATGTCCCGGATCGGGATGCTGCCGGGCGCGAGCGGGCCGGTCAGTCCTTCGCCGAAGAATTTGATCAGCGGGATCAACAACAGATAGGAGAGCACGCCGCCCGCCGCCATCACCGCGCCGATGCGCGGGCCGATGACGTAACCGACGCCGAGCAACTCCGGCGTGATCTCGCAGGCGATGGAGCCGCCCTTGAGCGGCGCGTTGAAGACTTTCTCCGGCGTGTCCTTCCAGCCGTGCAACGCCTTCATGGCGAGGTTGTAAATCACGCCCAAACCGAACCCGATGAAGATGGTCTTGGCCCCGACGCTGGCGGTCGCGGCCAGCGCGTCCACCTTGGCCCCGCGCGCGGCGGCGACCTGTGATTCGTGCGATGCACCCGCCTTCAAGACTTCGGCGCAGGCCGTGCCTTCAGGATATTTCAGCGAACCGTGCTGCTGCACGATGAGCGCGCGGCGCAGGGGAATCATCATCAGGATGCCGAGCAATCCGCCGAGCACCGAGACGAGAATGACCCGCGCCACTTCGAGATCGAAGCCGAGGATGAGAATCGCTGGCATCGTCACGCCCACGCCGAACGCGATGGACTCACCCGCCGATCCCGCCGTCTGCACGATGTTGTTTTCCAGAATGGTCGCGTCGCGCAGCCCGAACTTGGACAGCACGCGGAACAGTGCGATGGAGATGACCGCCACCGGAATGGACGCGCTGACCGTCAGCCCCACCTTGAGCACGAGATAAAGCGACGAGGCGCCGAAGACCATGCCCAGCATCGTGCCGACGATGATGGGCAGCGCACGCAGTTCGGGCAGGTTTGAGGACGCCGGGATGTAGGGCTGGAATTCGCCTGCTGGCTTGTCGGTTTTCGTGCTCATGGTATTTCAATTTTCATCAGAGGCGTTGCCGCTCGGCTCTCGCGAGGCTAGAATGCGAACGATGAAACTCGCTTACACGGTCCAAGTCTGGCAGGAGGACGAGCAATTCGTGGGTCACGCGATGCCTCTCGATGTAGCCAGTTGCGGTGCGACCGCCGAAGCCGCCCGCCAGGCGGTGGATGAAGCCGTGAAACTTTTTCTCGGCACCGCTGCTGAACACGGCACGCTTGAACAAGTCTTGGAAGACGCGGGATACCGGCATGACGGCGGGGAGTGGCAAAGTCCGGCCTGGGCCGGGGTCGAGCAACGCAGTGTTCTGACCGCAGTGTAGCCGTGCCCAAGTTCAGCCCAGAGCACTGGCGGACAGTGGAAGCGGTTTTTCTCGCCGCCGGTTTTCGTTTTGCCCGCCAGGAAGGGAGTCATCGTTCCTACGTAAAGAATGGAGTGGCCCGTCCTGTGGTCATTCCGGCTTACAAGGATGTTCCGGTCTTCATCATTCGCAACAACCTCAAGACCGCCGGCCTTTCCCGTGACGATTACTTCTCCTTGCTGGAAAAAGTGAAATAGCGAGCGGCGGTTCATGCCTCGATTGGTTATTTCCCGCGCTTACCCGTGTTCAACTCAGTCACGAGCTTGTCCGCGCGATAGACTTTCTTCAGCGCCTCCACGATGCCGCGTGAGTCCACGGACACCGCGCGCGCCTGCACGTCGGAGTAGGCGTAGTCGAGCACGAGCGATTGGATGTTGCCGTCGAAGATAATGCCGACGAACTCGCCCTTGCGATCCACCACCGGGCTGCCGGAGTTGCCGCCGATGATGTCGGCGGTGGAGACGAAGTTGAACGGGGTTTTCAAATCGAGCCTCGACTTGCGGTCCACCCAAATCTTCGGCAGGTCGAAGGGCGGGCGGTTCTCTTGTTCTTGGGCGCGCTCGTAGAGTCCGGCGAAAGTCGTGTGCGCGGGGATTTGTTTCCCGCCTTCCTCGAAGCCTTTCACCGTGCCGTAGGCGAGACGGAGCGTGAAGGTCGCATCGGGATAACTGCTCGTGCCTTCGAGGGCGAAACGAGCCTTGGCAATCTTTGCGTGCGACTGCTGCTTGGCCTCGCCCTGCGCCTCCATGATCTTGCGGAGCGCGCGGGCTTCGCCGTCCACCAGCCTGGCCAGCGCAATCATGGAATCGTTTGACGCATCCACGGACGAGACGCCGCCTTCGTAGAGTTTTTTGCGGAAGGCCACGTCGCTCATCTTGGTGCCCTTGAGCAATTCCACGGCGCGCGCGTTCGGAGATTTGCCAGCGAGAACTTTCTGCACAAGCGGCGAGGACGCACCCAGCTCCTCGGTGAGGAAAGTCAGCGAGTCGGTGAGGTCCAGTTCTTCCAGGTCGTCGTAAATCGGCTTGTCGGAGAAGAGGTTGAGTTCGAGCGACTCGCGGCTGGCCTCGGTAAATTCGCGCAGACGCTCGCCGTTGGGCTTGGCCCGTTCCTCGGCCGCACGGAGCAGAGTGCGGGCGATGCCGAAGAGTTCGCAATGAAACCCGCCCGCGCCTTCGAGCAGGTTGTAGGTGCGGGCGTTTTCGGCGATTACTTTTTGCGCGGCGGCGATGCGGTCATACGCGGCCAGCGTGTCCTTGAGATCGTCGCGGCCGGCGATTTTTTCGCGCAGAGTTTTTTCCGCCGCCGCTTTCTTACCCATCAATTCCGGATCGAGCAAACCGGCCAGTCCACCCTTCCGCGCCTTGCGGCTGTTCTGCACGCCGAACAAATCGTCCTTGGCGCGGCGGGCGTTTTCCTGGCTGCGCGCGCTGTAGGAAGTCAGCAAAACTTCCGCGCGAAACAAACGCTGCATGGTGCGCGGCATCTGCACATCGCGCACGTATTCCAACTCGGCCATCGTGAAGAGACGGCTGGTGCGGCCCGGATGACCGGACACAAAAACCAGGTCGCCATCCTTCGTGCCGGTCGGACTCCACTTGAGGTAGTTCTGAATCTTCGCCGGCTTCCCGTCCTCGTAGGCGCGGAAGAAACACACGTCGAGGTCGAAGCGCGGATACTCGAAGTTGTCCGGGTCGCCACCGTAGAAGGCGATCTGCTGCTCCGGCGCAAAGACGACGCGGACGTCGGTGTAGCGCTTGAAGCGATAAAGGTGGTAGCGACCGCCTTGATAGAGCGTCACCACGTCGCTGCGCTGACCGGTCTTGTCTTTGGATTCCTTCTCGATCGCGGCCATGACGGCACGCCGGGCTTTGAAGGATTCCTCGTCGGACGCGCCAGCCTTCACGGCGGCGTTCACGCGCGCCGTCACATCCTCGATGCTCTGAAGCACGTTCAGTTCGAGGTCGGGCGCTTTGATTTCCTCGGCCAGCGTTTTCGCATAGAAACCTTTCTTCAGGTAATCGTTCTCTTTGCTGCTGACCTTCTGGAGCGTGTCCGCGCCGACGTGATGGTTGGAGAGAATCAGCCCGTCCTCGGAGATGAACTCGCCCGAGCCGCCGCTATTGAAGCGCACGGAGGACTTCTGCAGATGCTCCAGCCAAGTGTCGGTGGCGTCGAAGCCGTAGCGCTCCTTCAACTGCTGGCGCGGCGGGTCACTGTAAAGCCACATGCCTTCGTCGGCTTGAAGTCCCCGGGTGCTCCCGAGCAACATTCCCAATCCCAGAGTCAGTACAGGCAGCAATGATCGTTTAGTCTTCATGTTCATGTTTTGGCTGGAGCGAAGTATTCCGGCTGCGCGCCCCGGCGGCAATGGCGAATCAGCCGGCGCTCGGCAGCTTTTTATCATTTGCCGCGCCTGCATGAATGCGCTAACCATTCGCGCGCTGCGGAAGGGTGGCTGAGTGGTTGAAGGCACCTGACTCGAAATCAGACGTAGTCGCAAGGCTACCGTGGGTTCAAATCCCACCCCTTCCGCCAATTTTTCAGTTCTCCAGCCGCCCAGACTCTCCGACGCGCGTAGAAGGGCAGGTCGTTTCC